>JADFYT010000233.1 GCA_015232935.1 Desulfamplus sp. | reverse complement strand
GACATTGGTAATACCAATATAAAAGTACCAGTGGACATTAAACCATTCAGGTGAACAATTTTTAAAAAGGTGATTTCATGAAAAAACAGATGCAGACAATTGACGGTAACACAGCCGCAACCCATGTGGCCTATGCCATGAGCGATGTAGCAGCAATCTATCCAATAACCCCCTCAAGCCCATTGGGAGAGATCGCTGATAGCTGGGCTGCCGGTGGCAGAAAGAATATCTTTGGCCAGGTGTTGACAGTAAAACAGATGCAGTCCGAAGCTGGTGCTGCCGGTGCGGTTCACGGCTCTCTTACAGCAGGAGCACTTACAACCACCTTTACCGCCTCACAGGGACTTCTGCTTAAAATACCTAACATGTACAAAATATCAGGAGAACTTCTCCCCAGCGTGTTTCATGTTACTGCAAGAGCACTTTCTGCCCACGCACTCTCAATATTTGGAGATCACCAGGATGTAATGGCTGCCCGCCAGACAGGTTTTTCAATGCTTGCGTCAAGCTCTGTTCAGGAGGCAATGGATCTTGCACTGGTTGCCCATCTTGCAACACTTGAAAGCAGCGTTCCGTTCCTGCATTTCTATGACGGATTCAGAACTTCGCATGAGATACAGAAAATAGAGGTTATTGACTATGAGGATATGGCATCTCTTATGAACTGGGATGCTTACAGAAAATTCAAGGCACGTGCGATAAATCCTGAAAGACCCAATACCAGAGGAACCGCCCAGAACCCTGACATCTACTTTCAGGGCAGAGAGGCTGCAAACTCCTTCTATCTGAAAGTTCCGGCTATTGTTAAAAAATATATGGACAAGGTAGGAGATCTGACCGGCAGATACTATAATCTGTTTGACTATTTCGGAGATCCTGAAGCAGACAGAGTCATAATTGCAATGGGTTCATCTTGCGAAGCTATTGAAGAGACTGTTACAAAGCTCAACAATGACGGCGAGAGGGTGGGAGTTGTAAAAGTTCGTCTTTACAGACCGTTTGATGCATCTGCATTTATGTCCGCCATACCTGTCTCGGCAGAAACGATAACAGTGCTTGATAGAACAAAGGAGCCAGGTGCTCTTGGCGATCCGCTCTATCTTGATGTCTGCACCGCATTCATGGAAAAAGGCGAAGGACCAAGAGTTGTAGGAGGGCGTTACGGACTTGGCTCAAAAGAGTTCAATCCTCCTATGATCAAGGCAGTCTTTGACAATATGAAATCCGCAGGCCCAAAAAACCATTTTACGGTTGGGATAAAAGATGATGTTACACACTCATCCCTTGAACCGAAATGGGGCTTTAACCCCGCACCAAAAGGTACAGTAGGGGCAAAGTTCTGGGGACTGGGTTCTGACGGAACCGTAGGTGCAAACCAGAGTGCTATCAAGATTATCGGCGATAACACTGAAAAATACGCACAGGGCTATTTTTCATATGACTCAAAAAAATCCGGTGGTATCACTATATCCCATTTAAGATTTGGCGATGTGCCAATCAAATCAACATACCTGATCAATGACCCTGATTTCGTTGCCTGCCATAAGGCCAACTATGTCGGGATATATGATGTGCTTGACGGCATAAAAACAGGTGGAACCTTTCTTCTCAACTCAGACTGGTCTCTTGAGGATATGGAAAAGCATATTCCGGGAGATGTCAGAAAAACCATATATGACAAGAAGCTTAAATTCTTCAATGTTGACGCAGTAAAGATCGCAGGAGAGGTTGGACTTGGAAACAGGATCAACATGATCATGCAGACCTGTTTTTTCAAATTGGCCAATGTTCTGCCCTTTGAGGAGGCAATAGAGCTTCTGAAAAAAGATATTCGATACACCTATGGCAAAAAAGGCGACAAGGTTGTCAATATGAACATTGACGCTGTTGACAGGACTCTTGACAATCTGGTGGAAATAGCTGTTCCGGAAAGCTGGAAAGATGCTTCCGGATGGACGGGCCATGCTGAAAAGGGGACATCTTTTGTTGACAATGTGATGCGTCCGATCCTGGCCCAGAAAGGCGACTTGCTGCCGGTAAGCTCGTTCCAGCCTGACGGCTTTTTCCCCAACTCAACAAGCCTGTATGAAAAACGCGGAGTTGCCATTGATGTACCTGAATGGGTTGCTGAAAACTGTATTCAGTGCAACCAGTGCTCTTTTGTCTGCCCTCATGCTGCCATTATTCCGGTTGTTGCAACAGAAGATGAACTAAAAGGAGCCCCTTCAACCTTTATCACCCAGGAGGGCAAAGGAAAGGAGCTAAAAGAGTACAGATTCAGAATACAGGTCAATACACTGGATTGCCAAGGTTGCGGCAACTGTGCTGATATCTGCCCCGCAAAAGTCCCTGCCCTTGTAATGAAGCCTCTTGCGACACAGACAGAAGTTGAAATTGAAAACCACAAATTCTCCTTGACCATTCCATTTAAAGAGGGGCTTGTCAAAAAAGAGACTGTCAAGGGAAGCCAGTTCATCAAACCTCTGTTTGAGTTCTCGGGAGCCTGTGCCGGCTGTGGCGAAACTCCTTATGTAAAAGTGCTGACCCAGCTTTATGGCGACAGAATGACAGTTTCCAATGCAACAGGATGCTCTTCAATCTGGGGCGGTTCCGCACCATCTTCTCCGTACTGCACCAATCCTGAAGGTCATGGCCCCGCCTGGGCAAGCTCTCTTTTTGAGGATGCCGCAGAGTACGGTTATGGCATGATGCTCGCCTTTAACAAAAGACGCCAGACACTTGCATCAAAGATCAAGAAGGTGCTTGAACTCGAAGGTTGTGCCTGCGGTCAGGACAAATGCCAGGGAACCATATCAGCGGAACTTAAAGAGGCTCTGTCCGGATGGGTTGCAGCCATGAATGACGCTCAAGCCTCAAGAGAGTATGGAGAAAAGATAAAGAAACTCATTGCCGGACACGCGGGCAGTTGCAATACATGCTGCTCACCATCCTCATGCAATGAATCCACTGACTGCCTTCTGTGTGAAATCATTGAGGAACAGAACATTTTGACAAAAAAATCCCATTGGGTATTTGGTGGTGACGGATGGGCATATGATATAGGATATGGCGGTCTGGATCATGTTTTAGCATCAGGTGACGATATCAATATTCTTGTAATGGACACAGAAGTCTATTCCAACACCGGCGGCCAGTCATCAAAGGCAACCCCGACCGGAGCCATTGCAAAATACGCGGCATCAGGCAAGAAGATAGGCAAAAAGGATTTAGGTGCAATGGCGATGAGCTATGGCTATGTCTATGTGGCCTCGATCGCAATGGGTGCAAGCAAACAGCAGACAATGAAAGCCTTTCTTGAGGCGGAAAGCTATCCCGGGCCATCCTTGATAATCTCTTACGCTCCTTGTATCAACCAAAAAATCAAAAAAGGTATGGGCAAAACACAGCTTCAAAGCAAACTTGCTGTAGAGTCAGGATTCTGGCCAATCTATCGCTACAATCCTCTTCTTAAAGCAGAAGGGAAAAATCCGTTTATTCTTGATTCCAAGGCACCTGACGGAACAATCCAGGAATTTCTTGCGGGAGAGAATCGCTTCGCGGCTCTTGAGAAGAGTTTTCCTGAAGAGTCTGCACGCTTAAGAGCCAAGATTGAAGAGGAAGTGAACGAGAAGTACGTGCAGTTGAAGAGGCTTGCGGATGGATGTCCTTCCGCCAAAGAGTAATTATCAATAGTATCACGCTTTAAGCCACAGTATTACCAAAAAGTATTTTGGTGCGATACACTTAAGGGTACTGACACTTGATTGATATAAGGGGTGGATTCTGGGTCTGCCCCTTTATTATTTTACCTGTTACCTGTTCTTAGGGAGTCAGCAGTTTTAAAAATACCGCTTTAAGAATTTAGAGCGTTCACACAAAAATTTACCGTTTTTTAAAACGGCAAATCAATTTCCACTGACTCCCTTACTCGGGAATTTCAGAAACGAGAATCAAATCAGTTCAAAAGCGATTTTGCAAGTTTTGAAGCGGAACCTGCGTCAGGAGCAAAGCCATCTGCACCAATCTCATCGGAAAAAGCCTGGGTCACAGGAGCACCGCCTACCATGATTTTAACCTTGTCTCTGAGGCCGCTCTCCTTAATCGCGTCAACTGTTTTTTTCATCATGGGCATGGTAGTTGTCAGCAGAGCGGAAAGACACACTATCTGGGCATCTTTATCTTTTATCTGCTTTACGAACTCTTCCTCCTCCTTTGTTATGGCTTTTTCAG
>JADFYT010000232.1 GCA_015232935.1 Desulfamplus sp. | reverse complement strand
AAACTTGATAGTCGAGTATAAACCCGCCGACCCCATCTTGATTAAAACCATCTGACCGCTATCACCTGATAAGGATCAATCATAAAATGCAACACCAAAGAACTCTGGTTGTGGCAACTACATCTGATTACATTGATATTTTGCGTCACAAATATCCTCAAAAAAGCCTTGTTTTTATTACTTCTCCCGCCATCCGTGCCAGGGCAGTTGAACAGAGTCCTCCTGCTGATGAAGAGCTTCTGTGTGAGCTTGATTCTCCGAAGGCAGTTATAGGCAGTCTCAGGAACCATATCCTGACTTATGGTATGACACTAAAGGGGGTTGCCTGCTTTGATTGCGAATCAATGGAACTTTGTGCCCATATTGCTTCTGCATTTAATCTGTCATACCCGTCAGTGGGAACAGTTCGTGCCTGCCGTGATAAGTCCGTTACAAGAAAGATCTGGCACGCAAATGGAGTTCAGACACCAGAATATGCGAGGATCCGTTCAGAGCAAGAGGCAGCAGAATTTTTTGAAGATGCAGGATCTCCTTGTGTTCTAAAGCCTGTTGACAGCAGCGGGAGCGAACGGGTGTTTCGTTGTACCACTTCACTGGAATGCAAAGAGGCGTATGATATAATATGTGCCCCCCAGCAATCTCCGGACGCAATAATTGAAACCTGTGTTGATGGTATTGAGTACAGTTGTGATTTTATAATTAACGGAACAGATATTATCCCTATCAGGTTTACCCGAAAAATACACTCGCCAATTCCTGTTTTTGGTACCATAATGGCATATGAGGTGGTAAAATTCCCTCATGGAAATTTTTCAGAAAGCGATCTGCTCCGGCTTCTTTCAAAAGCTGCTCAAGCACTTGGTATAACAAGGGGAATCTGTATGGTGGATTTCATTGTCAAAAGCAATGGCGTGGATAATTCTGTCAGTTATGGAGAGTGCCATTATGGAGATTCAGAGTCAAATAACAGGGAAATCATCAGCAGCACAATTTGTTATTGCGATGGTTCTACTCAACAAGACAGCATATATCTGCTTGAAATGACTCCAAGGCCAGGGGGAGACTGTCTGCCCTGGCTTATACAAAAATCCATGAATATAGATATTTTAAAACTCAATCTTGATGTTGCCGGACAAGGAAATATGGGCAAGGGATATGCGGGAGAGGATAGCTTTTTTTTGAATCCATACCCTGTATTCAAGCCTCTTGTCGGTTTGAGAATCCATGCTGACCGTGAAGGAATACTCAATTTGATTGACATGCAAACAGTGTCGTCTGACCCACGGGTCATGGAGGTGTTTATAAAACACAAGGCTGGCCACAAGATCGTATTGCCGCCCAGAGATTATGATTCATGGAACCTCGGGCATATCATTTTCACACCTTTTGAAAATATCCCGTGTAAAGATCAGTGCATAAATCTCTTATCCATGTTAAGAACAGAAATGGTCACTCTCTCCTGAAAATCAAATAGAGATCGCTGCCATGCCCTGATGGAGACAACAGATAATGAAAGTATCGTGATCGCGGCTATTTCAAAAGACTTGCTGAGAACTCGCGACTTTCACATAAAAAACAGGATATGGATAAAATTTACAATGACGATAACGCCCGCACCATAAATCGAGGCTGAAAATGTTTGAATCACAAGAATATAAACACCTTGCAGTGCAAAGAGTTCAGTCTGTCCTGAATCAGACAACTCCTGTTGTGCCGGAGCAGGATCTGCTTGATTTTGTTGAGGCTAATTTCATAAAAGGAAGACAATTCCTCCATAACATGGGAGGCTATCTGACCCCCTGTTATCTTTTTGAACCTGGAATCATTATCTCAAGAGCAAAAATGTTCAGGCGCGCGTTTCAACACTACCTGCCAGATACCGGATTTTACTTTGCCATGAAAAGCAATAATTTTCCTGATGTCTCAAAGACAATCTTAGGATGTGGTTTTGGACTTGATGTATCAAGCGGAGTAGAGCTTCAAACAGCATTGGATATTGGTGCCCTGGATATTGTTTTCAGTGGTCCCGGAAAGACTGTCCAGGAGCTGGATCTTGCCATTTCCAACCATGAAAAGGTTGTAGTATTGATGGACAGCTTTACCGAGATGAAACGTCTGGAAAAAAGGGCTGCACGCCAGAACAAAATCATCAGGGCAGGGGTTCGACTGACAACAGAACCTTACGGGTTGTGGCGGAAATTTGGAATATTCACACAGGATCTTCAACCGTTTATACAGGAGTCAAAAAGATATAAACATATCAGATTTCAGGGAATCCAGTTCCATTCAAGCTGGAATATGGGACCGGAACGGCAGATCGCATTTATCCAGGAGCTTGGAGAAGCTATCGCAGCACTCACTCCTTTGGAACGAGAGGCAATAGCCTTTATTGATATAGGCGGTGGATATTGGCCTGAACAGGGAGAGTGGATCCAGCCAGGCGGAACACCCCAAGGCCTTTTGGGCAAGGCTGTTGGCATGACTCCCCTGGATATGGCACATGACCAGGCAGATTTTCCAGATGAAAAACCAGGAGATTTTTCAAATTTACAGAGTAACAGATCTGTAAGATCATCAAGGCGTTCATCTTATGCATATCCTCATTATTTTAACCAATCCACACCCATTGAGACTTTTGCCCTGGAGCTTGGTCATGCCATTCAGGAGAACATTCACAATCAGATTGCATGCAAAATATGTTTTGAGCCAGGCAGATGGATATGCAATGACAGCATGCACATTATCTTGAAGGTGGTTGACAGGAAATACGATGATCTGGTTATCACTGACGGCGGAACAAATGCCATAGGGTGGGAGCGTTTTGAAACAGATTATTGTCCCATACTTAACATATCCCGTCCTGCAATGAGCGAAAGGCAGTGCCTAATAACAGGTTCGCTTTGCACTCCCCATGATGTATGGGGATACAGCTACTGGGGCAGGGATATTCAGGATGGGGATCTTTTGATGATTCCGGGACAGGGTGCTTATACCTACAGCCTTCGTCAGAACTTTATCAAGGCAGTCCCTGAAGTGATAGCGTTTCCATAGTTTTGAAGGTCATGACCGGTTTTCTTTTTTTGCTTTAAGGAATTTTACCGTGAAAATGACTATCATTTTTATATTTGGGGGTGATTGATACATGTCAATCATGCTCGTTTAGTTTTTTTAGACCTGACAGGAGTCCCTCCTGAATCATAAGATTCAGGAGGGTAGCATTGACTGTTACCAGCTGAACATCGCCTCATATCCCTGACGCTTGGCGATTTCATCCTGCAGTTTATAAAATCGGCTGGCAATAACTCCGGTAAGGTTAGACATCATGATATATCCGGCTTTATTGTCTTTTTCAAAAAAGGTAAGCAGGCTTGACCTGTCAACCCTGATAATCTTGCAGGTTCTTGAAGCACAGTAGGATGAGAGCCTTGCTTTATGAGGCGGCACAAGGCTTGACCACAAAAATGCCTTACCTTCGGGTATGGAGGATATTGTATTTGTATCTGATGTGGAATGTCCCGGCAGATCAAATCTGAGATCCACCTGTCCCTCCAGCACAATACACAGATGTGTAGTATCATCTCCTTCTGCAAATATTACATCTCCCCGTCGAAATTCTTTTATATCACAGTATTTGTGAATTTCTTCAAGCTGATCGCTATCCAGCCCTTTGAAAATTTCAGATTTTTCAAGAAAATTAAGACTGACCATAGAATATTCCTCCTTGTTTGGAATTTATTGTTTTGCAGGTACAGATGACGAATGGAACTACAGGGTTTGTATAATTAATTTACCGTGAAAATGACTATCATTTTTATATTTGGGGGTGATTGATACATGTCAATCATGCCCGTTTAGCATGAAAACGCTCTTTTATTTCCATGATTCGGGGTAGCCACGCGACGGCCATGAAGGTTTGTTTTCTTGTTTTATGAAAATTCGTACTCCATATGCTTATAAAATGCAAACAATATTTTATCATGAAAATGCATTCTTTTTTTCATGACTCAGGGTCGCTCCTCCCCAAAAAAACAGCAATACTCACGCATAATACGAGGGGTGCTGTTGCTGGAACAGAAGATAGGCATCATCTATATTTTCAAATTCCACAGAATGATGCTTGCAGCCGTTACGGGTGCAAAAGTTTATTATGCCTCCTATCTCCAGATTAAGCGTGGCGATAGGGGCATTGCAGGAGCACACCTTGTTAACTGGAAAGGCTTTGTGGCACTGAGGGCAGAAGCAATCTACAACAGTGTCCGGGATGT
>JADFYT010000231.1 GCA_015232935.1 Desulfamplus sp. | reverse complement strand
CAACATTTCCCACAACTCCGGTACCGGAGTCGTTCTTACCCATGATCCACGATCTCCACGGGATCAGATAAGCCTTTGGGGCGATTTTACCCGTGGCAGTCAGGGGGAGGATGTGGTCGCGGGACTTGTCAACACCTTTCCGATATCCGTTGCCCAGCAGGAGAGGGAAATGCGAAATACCGATACTACCCTGGAGACGCACTTTCCTGATATTTATCAAGGACTTATGGATTGGGCATCAGAGCTTGTCGAAAAACGGGGCTGGAGTCCCCAGGAGATCGAGTTTACCTTTGAAGGACCCCTGATCAAGGATCTTCATATTCTTCAGTCAAGGGATCTTGGTATCAGGGAACGTAAAAGCAGACCTGAATTTGATCATGCCGCAAAAGCCTCTGCCATTGAGGCAGAAAGGTACATGGGAAACGGTATAGGAGTAAGCGGAGGGGCAATGAGCGGACGACTGGTTTTTACTCTTGAAGATATCAAGCGGTGGCGCAAACTTGAGCCTGCCACATCCCTTATATTGGTCAGAAATGATACTGTTCCTGATGATATCCGTGAAATTCACGCTTCTGACGGATTGCTTACCGCGCGTGGAGGGATGACATCTCACGCATCAATCGTGGCATACAGGCTTGATAAAACCTGTGTTGTAGGTTATCGAAGCATGGTGTGCCACGAAAGTGACAAGCGATGTGTTATTGATAAAACTGTGCTCTGTTCCGGTGATTTTTTAAGTATTGACGGCCATGAGGGGTCTGTGTTCAAGGGAGAACTTCCTGTCGTAAATCAATTAAACCTTCATGGCCTTTGTGCGACAACCCCGAATCATGAAAATCAGAATGCATTTTCATGGTAAATTAAAGGATAAAAAGATGGACTTTGAAGATAGTGCAAACAGACTTGGAATCAATGGTTTTGGACGAATTGGCAAACTTACTGCCTGGCACCACATCAACAGAAAGTACTTTGGTGAAATTGTGATCAATGTCGGCAGAAACGTTGGCAGCGGAATGGAGGATATTGCCCACTATATGGAAAGGGACTCCACCTATGGCTGGCTTTCAACATTTCTTCATGGTTGCGATGCTCCTTCTGTCATCAGCGACATCAGTGAGGCCGAAGGCAGCATGATGGTGGACGGAACAAGGATAAAGTTCCTCAGAGAGGCCAGAAACCCGTCCCAGATCAAATGGAAGGAAAACGGGGTTCGGCTTGTTGTAGATACTACCGGGCAGTTTCTTGATCCCGCCCAGCCTGCTGACGATTCCAGAGGCTCTGTTCGGGGACATCTTAAAGCCGGAGCGGAAAAGGTTATTGTCTCGGCTCCATTTAAACTAAAGGACAAGGGTATGGATTTAAAAGGTGCCATGCCGGAAGACGCGATAACAACAGTCATGGGGATCAATGACTATATGTACGATCCCAGAAAACATGTTATTATTTCCAATGCCTCGTGCACCACCAACTGTCTGGCCCACATGATGAAGCCGGTTCTGGATGTTTTGGGCCAGAAAAAAATCCTTTCGGCATCCATGGCAACGATTCATGCGGCAACAGGCTCTCAGCAGGTACTGGATCGCCTGCCGGGTTCCGGCAAGACAGATCTGAGAAAAAACCGCAGCATCCTGAACAACATAATTCTCACATCAACAGGAGCCGCCAAGGCATTGGCTCTGGTGATTCCTGAAATGCAAAAAATAGGATTTATCGCAGAATCTGTGAGAATCCCGACAAGCACCGGCTCTCTTGTCATTCTTGTCCTTAATCTTCAGGAGGATATTCAGGGAAAGCCTGTCAGAAGGGATTTTATAAATGATATATACAGGCAGGCCGCTCAAAATGATCCAAGAGGATATCTGCACTACACTGACAAGCAGAATGTTTCGTGCGATCTTGTTGGAAACCCCAGAGCCGCCGCAACCATTGAAGGTCACGAGACACATACCAGAACCGCCGAGGTAAGCATTGATCTGACCGCGGTTCCAGGTCTTGACCAGAAGATTATCGCAACCTTGAACAGCACCACAATTCATGTGCCGGTAACCCAGACTGTCATCTATGGATGGTATGATAACGAGATGGGAAGCTATGTAAATATGCTTGGAGACAGGACTGTCTCTATTGCCGAGGATATGTGAGATTTAAACGCCGAACAATCCCCTCCCTTCACTTCACTATTGATCAGGGGGGGGGGATCGGCAAAGAAGATAAATATGTGAATATGCACATATGACATCATAAGTTCGTGATGCAGGAACTCTGTGACGCTGGAAGTGATAAAATAACCTCTGTCCCCACATTCTCCTCGGATTGAATTACAAGTTTTCCGCGGTTGAGTTCCGCAAACTCTCTTGCCACCATCAATCCAAGTCCACTGCCACTCTCTTTTCGGGTGCCGGGTTTAGATGATCTTGCACCCACTTCAAAAATCGCGTCACACACCTCTTTTTTCATCCCCATACCTGTATCCCTGACAGAGATACGGTGATATTGATCCTCCTGTATGCACGAAATGGTAACCGAGTTTCCGGTATCGCAGTATTTGATAGCATTGTGGACAAGATTTCTTATGATAAAGCTTAGCATGTTTTTATCATACATCACGTCACACCCATCCTTGACATCCGATATAAGCTCAATTCCTTCGGCTTTGGCATCTTCTTTGAAAAAATCAATGATCTCGGACGCGGTCTGTCTTACATTCAGCTTCTCGGTAACGACCTCAATGCTGCCGGTCTGCATTCTTGCCCAGGTAAACAGATTTTCAAAAAGTTTATACATCTGCTGTGCGGAACTGGACATCGCTTTGATCCTCTGCTGCTTTTCGTCATCATTGAGCTCATTAAAGAAAGACTCCATCATCTCAATGCTTCCGGTCAGGCCGAACAGCTTGTTTCTCATGTCATGGGCAACAATGGAAAACAGCTTGTCCTTGGATGCGTTGGCTTTTGCAAGATCAATGTTTGCCTTCTCAAGATCAATATTTGTCTGTTCCAGAGCTGTATTTGCCTTTTCCAGCTCTTTTTTTTGTCTTGAGATGGTCAGATGAGTCTTTATTCTTGCCAGTACCTCTTTCTGGTTAAAGGGTTTGACTATAAAATCAACTGCTCCGTGCTCAAAGGCCTTGACCTTGTTTTCAGTATCTGCAAAGGCTGTAAGAAAAATTATGGGGATATCCTTTGTGCTTTCGTCTTCCTTTAATCTCCGGCAGGTTTCATATCCATCCATCTCCGGCATCATAATGTCCAGAAGGATAATATCAGGTCGTGCGTGGGCAGTTCGTTCAATGGCCTCCCTGCCGTTTTTTGCCACAAAACTCTTATAGCCCTTCTCTCCAATGAGATAGTCAAACAGGACTTTAAGATTGGTTGGATTATCATCTACTATCAATATCTTGTTTTCAGTTACTGTTCTGCTTCTGTCCTGGCTCGATTCTTTTTGAACCATTTTTTTTCTCCCCCATAATTTTTTCAACCAGAATAACTATTTCGTCAATCATAAAGTTTTCCGCAAGGTCATGGACCTGATTTTTAAAGAGAGATACGATCTCGTCACCATCTGATTCAACACCCTCTGCCCACTCCTGAATACCTGCAATATCCCCTTGTTTCGCGAACTCCATCAGTTGATCAAGGTTATTTATTTTTTCTGCAAGATAGAGTTTGTGGTCAGGCAAAAATCCGGTGGATTCTCCAGTTTGTGCCAAAGATGATCTGTCACTACCAGGCTCTTCCCCCAGGACTCCCCCTGCACCTTTCTCTTCATGATTTTCGTATATCCAGTCAATCTCCTTGTACTTTGACATGACTGTAAAAAGAGAGTTCAGGCTTACCGGTTTTGTCAGGAATTCATCACATCCTGCCCGAAGGCTTTTCTCTCTTGACTCGTTTACCACGCTTGCGGATATGGCAATAATAAGGATCCCTTTCAGGGCAGGATTCTTTCTTATATGTTCCACCGCTTCAAAGCCGTTCATTTTGGGCATCATAAGATCCATCAGGATTACATCAGGCTTGTTTTCCAGTGCCCTTGCAATACACTCCTTTCCATTGTCTGCCATATGAACATGAAATCCCAGCGGTTCAAGAGCATCCCTTAAAAGCTCTCTGTTATTGAGGTTGTCGTCAGCCACAAGGATATGAAAATTTTTATTGCCGATTCCTGAAATATGTCTGTCAGACTCCAGTCGTATCTCCCTGCCGCTGGTTTCAGGAAGATTGATCGAGAAGCTGAAGTGACTTCCTTCTCCAACGGTTGATTTTACA
>JADFYT010000230.1 GCA_015232935.1 Desulfamplus sp. | reverse complement strand
TTTCAATTTGGAACCGGCCCTGTCAAAGGATTTGCGGTTACACTTACAATGGGTATTATATCCAGTCTCTTTACAGCTCTGATACTCTCAAGAAGTATTTTCGAATATCTTGTTTCTACAAGAAAAGTGTCAAAGTTGAGCATATAAAAGCAAAAAAAATCGCTTGAATCGACCTGTCCACGCCATGGGACGTGGTGTTAAAGTTCTAATAAAACATGAAGGAAGATAACAGATAATGCAGTTTATAAAACCTGATATTAATATTAATTTTACAGGCAACAGAGTAAAAGCGTATGCTTTCTCTCTTGCCCTGATCATCATCAGTATAGTATCGCTTGTGATTCATGGCGGTCCTAACTATGGAATTGATTTTTCCGGAGGGACACTGGTACAGGTAAAATTTGACCAGAATATTCCTATCGAGAAAATTCGTGACGGTTTTAATTCAATTGGCCTTAAAAACACATCTGTCCAGAATTTCGGTGAAGAGGCTAACAGTGAGTTTCTCATCCGCACAAGCAATTCGGAAATGAGCGGAGACGGCTTGTCGCAGGCTGTTACCGAGGCATTAAAGGGATCAACTGGTGTTGAACCGGAAATCAGACGTGTTGAAATGGTAGGACCTCAAGTAGGAAGTGATTTAAGAACACAAGCACTGCTCGCCATATTTTACTCTCTGCTGTTTATAACAATATATATATCTGGCAGATTTGAGATGAAATGGATTTTGTCCGCTGTTCTTGCAGGAGCATTGATGTCAGCAGTATATTTTTTATCCATATTCAAAGTTGGAATACCCTTTCTTATAGCAGCCGCTCTTGTTGTAACAATAGCCCTCTTTTGGTATATGAATCTTAAATATGCCATGGGGGCAATTATTGCTTTAATCCATGATGTAATCATAACGGTTGGTGTTTTTTCCATACTTAACCTTGAGTTTTCCCTTCAAATAGTAGCCGCCTTGCTGACAATCATTGGTTATTCTCTGAACGACACAATAATTGTATTTGACAGAATAAGAGAAAACATTACAAGCCTCAACAGGTTCCCTTTGGAAAAAATAATAAATAGAAGTATTAACGAGACTTTGAGCAGAACCATTCTTACCGGAGGCACCACGCTTATTGTTCTGCTTGCTCTCTTCTTTTTGGGCGGAGAGATCATACATAATTTTGCATTTGCCATGATTGTTGGTATTTGTATTGGTACATACTCTTCAATTTTTGTTGCAAGCCCTATTCTTCTTGCATCAGCAAAACATACTGCACAAAAAAAGTAACATGGTGTTTCAATGAAAAAACTCTCCAGACTCTCTTTTATTGTCATGATTTTTTCTGTTTCTTTCTTGATGGCATCTTGTGCCGTACCTGCCAAAACGGGAAAAACCATGGTCAAAAGGTCTGGAGAATCACAAAATACCAAAATGAGTATTGAAGAGCGTCTTGATGCAATAGAGATCAAACTTCAAAAGATTCAAAATATCCTGGGAATAACCGACGAACAAAAAGAGAGTGTGAATGAGTTTACATTGACCGACAAACCATCTTCTCAAAATATGGGAAAAACGGAAGATGCCTCTGACAGTATAACATTCTCTGATGGCAATATACTGACATCAGAAGATGATGATACTCCGGACGAACTTTTTTCACAGGAGGAGCAAGAAGATTCTTCAGAAAAAAATAATTCGCTCACAGCCAGGGATGCCTCACCAAATCTTCTCTACAAGAAGGCCCGTACACTTCTTCTTGACAAAAAATTCAAGGATGCTGAAAAAGAGTTTGATTATCTTGCAAAAAGATACCCTTCGCACCCTCTTGCTGTAAATGCGTTATACTGGATGGGAGAATGCCGTTACTCAATAAAAGATTACAAAGGGGCGATAGTTATTTTCAAACAACTTGTAGAAAAATATCCAAACGGCAGAAAGGTTCCTGACGCACTGCTAAAAACAGCATACGCATATATCTCGATTAATGATACCGACAACGCCCATGAATACCTTAAAAAGGTTGTGATGCAGTTTCCCTTCTCCCCTGCCGGAGAAAAGGCTGAAAAAAAGCTGCAATCTTTCAGATAATGGCCATCCCTGACGGGCCCTGCATCATCATTTTCATGCTAACACGCTAAATTAATGGAGGTATTATGAAAAAACTTCCTCTTGGCATACAGAGCTTTGAAAAACTCAGAAAAGATGAATGTGTTTATATAGATAAAACCCAAAATGCTTTTAATCTTGTAAATGGAGGCACATATTTTTTTCTCTCCCGCCCCCGCCGATTTGGAAAATCACTATTTCTTGATACCTTGCACTGTCTGTTTCAAGGCAAAAAGGAGCTTTTTGAAGGACTCTATATTTACGACAAATGGGATTGGAGTAAAAAATATCCAGTTATTCGTATTGATTTTGCAAAAGGGGTATTAAAAACAAGAGAAGAACTGAAAGATAAGATTTTATCAATAATAAAAAGAAACAGCGAGGAGTTAGCTGTTAAAATTGAATATTCAACACCTTCAACAACTTTTGAGGATTTGATAACAGCTTGTTACGAAAAACACAAAACACCTGTTGTTATTCTAATTGATGAGTATGACAAACCGATATTAGACAACATAACAGATAATCAAGCTGCTATTGCAATGAGAGACGGCTTAAGGGATATTTATTCAGTCATTAAAGGGACAGATAAATATATAAAATTTGTTTTTCTCACAGGCGTGAGCAAATTCAGCAAGATGAATCTTTTCAGCGGATTAAACAATCTTCAGGATATAACTCTTCTGCCGGAATATGGCACAATCTGTGGTTATACTCAAAAAGATGTTGAGGTTTTGTTTAAAGAGCATTTACAAAATAACAATGTGGATATTGATGAGTTAAAGCGATGGTATAATGGATACTCATTTACAGGTGAATCTGTTTATAACCCTTATGACATACTTCTTTTTTTTCAGGAAGGCGGTAATTTTAAAAGCTACTGGTTTGAAACAGGCACACCAACATTTCTTGTTGATATGATAAGAGAGAAAAAATACCATCTGCCTGACCTGGAAAATATAGAAGTCTCGGAGCAGGTGCTGAACACCTTTGATGTTGGCAATATCCCGATAGAATCATTAATGTTTCAGACTGGTTATCTTACAATCAAGAAAACAGAGCAAATATTTG
This sequence comes from Desulfamplus sp., assembly GCA_015232935.1. GTDB lineage: Bacteria > Desulfobacterota > Desulfobacteria > Desulfobacterales > Desulfobacteraceae > Desulfamplus. The sequence goes on along the minus strand of JADFYT010000230.1, from coordinate 1,101 downwards.
GAAATATCATCTACACCCTTTCGTATCCAAATTTTGAAGTAAAAAAAGCGTTTAACGGCTATATTGTGGGCTATTTGACTGAATACAGGTTTCACCACACGAATCTGCTTTATAAATGTCTGATAGAAGATGATTTTATGGGTTTAAAATCGCAGATAGAGAGGCTTTTAGCTGCAATTCCATACAGCACACACGGTAATCTTTACAATTATGAAGGTTTTTATGTGAGTGTTGTCTATTCGTTCCTGGCAAGTTTAGGTATTGATTTGATTGCAGAGGATATTACAAACAGAGGCAGAGCAGATTTAACATTAAAATTTCCGCAAAACAGCAAAATATATATCTTTGAGTTCAAGGTAACAGAGGATGATAAATCAAACTCGAGAAAGCCTTTGGAGCAGATAAAAGAGAAGCGGTATTTTGAGAAATATATGGAAGTTACTACTCAAGAGGGCAATAATACCTTCAATCAGGACAGGAAAATATTTCTGATTGGCATTGAGTTCTCAAAAAATCAAAGAAATATTGTCGGGTTTGAGTGGGAAAAGGTTACCTGTTGACAGTGCTTTTCGTACAGCTTTTTGCCTTCATGGTCACAATTAAGTATGCCCGAAAAGGCCATTCTTGCCATCAACTCATAAAACCATAATGAATTACACAGATGTCCCAGACCATACAACAATATCTTCCCTGGTTTATCCTGAAAAACATCCCGGGGGTAGGAAATATCCTTTACAGAAGACTGATCCAGAAATTTGGATCTCCTGAAAATGTCTTTACAGCCTCTGATCATGATATCATGGCAATCAAAGGTATGGGTGAAAAGGTATTTTGTGCTATCAGAAACCCGGCTTCAAGAAACTCTGCTGTAATTAATGAACTAAAAGATGAGATCAGACATATTGAGCAGTCTGGATTCAGGATCATCACAATGGCTGAAGATAATTACCCCTGCCTTCTTCAACATATTCCAGATCCCCCCCCCCATATTTTACCTATCTTGGAACACTTGACGATACATTGCCATCTATTGCAATTGTTGGATCACGACAGGCTACATCTTACGGATTGAATACCGCAGAAACTCTGGCCCATGACCTG
>JADFYT010000022.1 GCA_015232935.1 Desulfamplus sp. | reverse complement strand
ATCCCCAGCTCAGCGATCTTTGGTTACCATGTTCGGGAATATGACGGTCTATGACTTCATGGATCCCCATCTTGACCATCTGTGAGATGAGTAAGGGGACATCATCTACTCGCTCCGTAACAATCTGAAGTTTGTCTTTGTTTAAACTTCCTTGATCTTTTGATGTGAAATTCGTTATCATTGCTGCACTCTTTAATTTGATATAAAAAACTATAACCGAATGTCACATAAAATGTGCTATATTTTAAATTTTACAAGCCCCATTAAAAATTAATTTTTCCAGATTTAAAATTAGCGAATGGGGAGAATCACAGGGAATGAATATTTCTACACTCCGAAAAATTATCGTATCTCTTCGTCAAATATTCGCCCTGGCAGTAAAGAGGGGTTACTGTATTCTTAATCCTGTAGATGGTGCGGATAAACCAAGAACTCAAGGTTCTGTTGAAGACGAAACAGGCAAGATTTATATTCTGACTCCCTGCCAGATATCTGATTTATTAAAAGCTGTTACAAAACAAAAATATCATGCTCTTTTTAAGCTGGCGATTTTTAGCGGTGCAAGGCAAGGTGAGTTACTGGGGTTGAAATGGTCAGATATTTTATGGAAAGATAGCCAGATATTTATTCAAAGGACTTTTAACAATGGGAAGTTCTATATTACAAAAACAAAGGGGTCTTTACGCAAGGTAGATATTGGTCCCTCAACCATGAAAACGTTAAGAGAGTGGCAAATAGCCTGCCCTCCAGGTGAATTAAATCTGGTATTTCCAACAAATAGCGGGAATCCTATGAATCATAATAATATGGTGAACAGGTATTTTACACCAGGTCTTGTGGCTGCCGGAATAGAGAAGATTAAATTTCATGCATTGCGTCATACATACGCAAGCCTTTTGATTGAACAGGGAGAGAATATCAAATACATTCAAACGCAACTTGGCCACTCAAGCCCAACTGTTACATTGAATGTATATGCTCATTTAATGAAACCCACGAATCAAAAGGCTGCTTGCCGGTTAGAGGATGCGGTTTTCAAGTAGATATTATTTGTAACTGGTAGCAAAATGGTAGCAAAAAACAAAAAGGACTTATGATTGAATCTCATAAGTCCTTGATTTTACTGGTAGGCACGACCGGACTCGAACCGGTGACTTCTACCTTGTCGAGGTAGCACTCTACCAACTGAGTTACGCACCTTTATTAGGAAAGGTTAAATATCATTGTCTTTTTTTTGTGTCAAGAAAATAAAACAGACAAAATACAATGACTCTGCAATATTTTCTACGATTCACTAAGGGCACATTGAATAATCTGTACCGATTTATCTACGGAAAGTGTGCCTGTGTTCAATATCAAGTCATAGTTTGAAGGATCACTGACATCACAATGAAAATACCGTCTTACAAATGCACTTCTGTTGGCATCTGAACTGACCATATGTTTCTGTGCGTCATCCTGAGACAACCCCCGTGTTTTCTGAATATACTCCTGTCTCATGGACGCAGGGGCAACAATTCTGACCTTGAGGGTCTTGAGTTTTTTTAAAGCAAAGTTGGCTCCTCTTCCTAAAATAACAGCATTGCCGTGTTTTCCAATGGTGTTAAGGATCCTTAGCAGCAGTTTAGAGTACTCGTCAGGCCATAAATGGTGTTCGTTCACTATGGAAGATACGATATCATCAATAATGTTGATATTTTGTTCATCAAGAGTCTCCAGAAGCGCTCTGCTGTTTTTAGATGTCTCGATCATGGCCTCAAGGATTTCGTGGTGAAACAGGTTAAATCCGGTTTTTTGTGCGAGCCTTTCTGCTACTTCCTGTCCCCGGCTTCCGGATTCCCTTGAAATTGTAACCACATTTGTGGCAGCCGTAATGGGTTCTGGCCTGTTTTTCTCAAATTCCCACCGTTTCATCTGTTCTTCAATCATCTTGTGAATTGAACGTGTCATGATACCCTCCTTTTTTTTAGATTCATAGATTACCCGATTTTTATATCCCTTTCTTCAGAACAAGGGGCGTTGACGACTCTGTTTTTTTGTTATTCCTTCAAAGGAAATCAGATCTCTCGTTCTGGTTATTCTTTGTTAAGGTCAGGATGCATGGTCTTTTTTAAAAAGATGGAGAGCGGGAAAATAATAATGAAATAAACACTCATGACCGTTGCCTGGCCACACCCCGAATCATGAAAATCGGAATGCATTTTCATGGTAAGCAGCAGGGTAAAAAGAGTTAGTAGTAGAAACCGTAAGGGAAGAAATCACGCAGTTTTTTTTAAATATTGTTCATAGAATAAATAATATTCATCAGCAAGTCAAATTTTTAATTCAATTTCAAGAGGTTGGGTGTTGAAAGACTACCTATTGTCATGCCCTGTTTTTAATAAATTACAATCTGAATCTCAAGTAACTTTATCAATTTAAACTTGAAGTTTTTTTTGAATGGTAGTTAAAGATATAAATACACGAGTTGTCGTAAATCGGTCAACTTTAAACTCGCCTACCATAACGTATCGTATTGTTTTGCGAAAAACCATTGTATCGTTTTACGAAAAAACCTTTATTGCAATTGGCTACAAACAAAGCCTAAAAAGGAGGACGGATGAAAATATCCAGCAAAATTATAACAACAGTTGTTGCGGGCTTAGTGGTGTTAGGTATATTGACAACATCTATATCTGTGTACAGCCTTATAAAAAGAGGCGAAATAGAGAGCGAGGCCGCAAGGAGCCTTCTATTGGAAAACAGAAAGAACAAGCTCAAGGATCTGGTCAGAAATGCCGTAACAGTTCTGGAAAATGCTTATAATGATGCCCATAATTCTGAAAAAGTGGCTGATATTTATGAAAAACCTCTTAATAACGTGGTTGATGTGGCGTTTGGTGCTATTGAAGCTGTTTACAACGACAAATCTATTCTGACAGATGATGACAAAAAGAGACATGCGATGGCAACCGTAAAAGAGATGAGGTATAACGAAACAGACTACTTCTGGATAAATGACATGCATCCAACGATGATAATGCATCCTTTCAAACCTGATCTTGACGGCAAGAATTTGTCTGATTTCAAAGATCCTGATGAAAAGAGGCTTTTTGTTGAAATGACAAAGGTATGTCGCGAGAGCGGTGCGGGTTTTGTCAATTACATGTGGCCAAAACCAGGATTTGACAAGCCGGTTAAAAAGCTCTCTTATGTCAGATTGTTCAAACCATGGAACTGGATCATCGGTTCCGGAGTATATATGGAAGTTGCTGAAGAGAAGATAAAACAGGATGCCACGCGGGTTATTGAGCAGCTCAGGTATGGTCCTGATGTAAAGGACTACTTCTGGATAAACGACATGGAGCTCAAAATGATTATGCACCCGTACAAGCCTGAGTTAAATGGCAAGGATCTGTCAGATTTTAAAGACCCTGAGGGTAAACACCTTTTTAAAGAGATGGTGCGGGTATGTAAAGAGAGCGGCGGCGGTTTTGTCGATTACATGTGGCCAAAGCCTGGTCTTGATAATCCTGTCGGGAAAATCTCTTATGTCCATCTTTTCAAGGAGTGGGGCTGGGTTGTGGGCACTGGCGTATATATAGATGATATTCAGGATTTGGTAGATATAAGAAAAAAGGAGATTAAACTCAATATCACCTCCCAAATTTTCAAGCTCGTCGCCATTGTGGCTGCGGTCTGTCTTGTATTGAGTTTTGCAACACTCTTTTTTGTAAAGTGGGAAATTACAAGACCCATTATCGAGGCAAGTAATATGCTAAAGGATATTGCCGAGGGAGAAGGGGACTTGACAAAAAGGCTTAAGGTTTCATCCCATGATGAGCTTGGTGATATGGCCAAATGGTTTAATCTGTTTATTGAGAAGCTTCAGATTATGATCAAAGATATCACCAGCAATGCGACAACTTTGCTTGATGCTTCAAAAAAACTCTCCTCCTTGTCAGAACATTTGACCCAGGGTGCCGAAAGGATGGCACACAAATCAGACGCTGTAACCGATACCTGCCAGGGAATGAACCATAGCATGAACTCTGTTGCCGAAACAATGAGCCAGGGTGCAAATACAGTCAATCTGGTCGCTGCCGCTACAGAAGAGATGACAAGTACAATAAACGAGATTGCCCAGAATACAGAAAAAGCTCTTGTTATTTCCAATAAAGCAGTGGCAAATATGGAGACAACATCCGGAAAAATTATCGAGTTAGGAAAATCAGCCCAGGATATAAGCAAGATTACCGAGGTTATTTCAGAGATTTCTGAACAAACCAACCTTTTGGCACTAAATGCGACTATTGAGGCTGCTCGTGCTGGTGAAGCAGGCAAGGGGTTTGCGGTTGTCGCCAATGAGATAAAAGGGCTTGCCCATCAGACCGCAGAAGCCACAAAAGAGATCAAGAAACAGATTGAGGGGATACAAGGATCATCAACGGCCAGTATAGCAGATATCAAAAATATATCAGTGGTGATCGCCGATGTAAATCAGATGATAACAAGCATCTCGGCTTCTGTTGAGGAGCAATCCGCAACTACAAGAGAAATTGCGACCAATGTAGCTCAATTCTCGCATGGTATTCAGGATGCAAATGACAATATAGCCCATTCATCTGACACATCGAATGAAATCACAAAAGATATGAAAGATATGACTCATGCCTCCAATGAAATGGCGGGCTCAAGCACTCAGATAAAAAGGAGTGCCCAGGAGTTGAATGAACTTGCCGGAGCCTTGAAAAATCTGGTCAGTAAATTCAAGGTTTAATGTTAAAAAACGCAGGAATGTCTGGCGTGTTTCATTTGCTGGTTTATACTTGCTTTAACCTTATTCCCATTTTTGCACGCTTCATTTGCCGGTTTACAATTTGGTTAACCGTGTTCCCATTTTCATGGGATTTTCTCAAAAAAAAGTGTAAAATACTTTTGAGGTGATGTGAAACATGCCCAAATAAAAAATATTAAAAGGAGAGTGCTATGAGAACCGTAAAAAAAACTTTTGCCGCCATATGCTTTATGATTATGATTTTTACCCCGTTTGCAGCTCACGCTGTTACCGAGTTGCCCATACCAACATCTGAAGATGGTGTAAATACCACAACCCTTGAGCTTTCAACAGATCAAGACAACTATCAAACCGGTGATATCATCAAGTTTACCATTAAAATGGAAGGTGTTGATCCTGTTGACATTTACATGACCGTCAATTTTCCGAATGGAAGTTTTGCATCATACAGCACTTCACTGATGCCTGACAATGAGAGTCTCATAATTCCTCTGGCAACAAATTTTCCGCTTGCCGATTTTTCAGGTGAATACACGCTGCCTCTGCCCGTGATTCCAATCTGGCCGGAAGGTTCATCTGAAATCTGGATGGTATTTGTCAAAGCTGGAAAAAATCCGATGATGTCCGTCAACTGGCTTGCAGAAGACATGGTAACTTTCTCGGTTGATCAGGCTGATGATGTGGATCCTCTTTTAAATCTTGAGGACAAGACATTTACCGCTCCGATAGGAGAGATGGGAACCATTGAGATAACCTTTGGGAAAGCAACTGTCGAAGATGGTACGATAAGCGGTTCTGTTGCAGGGGCAATTGTGTTGACCGGTCCAATGGGAATTCCTTACGAACGTGAAGTTACAGGGACATACTCCTACATGGATGAAACATTGACAATACATCTGGAAGGTGAGGAGGATTTTTTTATTGACATCTCTTTAGCTATAAACGAAGATGGAACCCTTACAGGCACTTATGAAACAATTGATGGGAAAAACGGTGATATTGAATTAGCTTTGCCAGCAGAAAAGCCTGATAATTAGAGGCTTGGCATTGTCAGATCGGTTTCAATGCTGAATACGCTGCTGAAATGCAGGGGCAATCACAATGGAGGTTGCACCTGCATTTTTTTATTGAACAGGTATTTACCATTAAAATACGTTCCTGTTCTCATGGTTCGGGAAGAACCACACAACTGCCATGAAGGTTGATGGCCTCGTAAAAAGTCATTCTACAAAAATGAGTCATAAATAAAATCAGATAATTATGACTCTAAAAAATGCCTGTTCAGGACTTTTTACGAGACTATCAAGGTTTAACAGAACAATAATTTTGACAAAATCGCTTTGCCAGATCACCTGAAAACTTGTCAGATCTCATACGCTGTCAGCGATGAGTTGAATAGACTAACAGATTTTTAGCATATGTTATGGATTTAAGGAGAAGTCATGAATCAAGAAAATATCATCCGTTTTGCAAGCAGAATGGATCAACTGCCGCCATATCTGTTCGGCATGATAAACAGCATGAAGATGGAAAAAAGACGTAATGGAGATGACGTAATTGATCTTGGCATGGGAAACCCTGTTGACCCGACACCGGGCAATGTTATAGAGAAGCTCATAGAGGTGGCAAGAGATCCCAAAACCCATCGTTATCCTGTTTCTTCCGGTATGAAAAATCTCAAAAAAGAGATATCCTTGTATTACAAGAGGCTGTATGACATTGATCTGGACGCGGACAGCGAAACCCTTCTGACCATTGGTTCAAAAGAGGGAATTTCCCATCTGTGTCTTGCCCTGCTTGGACCTGGAGATTCTGTTCTGGTGCCAGCTCCCGCGTTTCCTATTCACATATACGCTGCTGTTATCGCCGGGGCAACGGTTGTAAGGGTTCCCATATCACCTCCGGAATCTTTTTTAAACCGCATTGTAAATATATGCGAGTCATTTCATCCTGGTCCAAAGGTTCTTATGATCAACTATCCTCACAATCCTACCGGCACTCTTTGCGATACCGATCTTTTCAAGGAGATAGTTGTCCTGGCAAAGAGATTCAGGTTTATGGTAATCCATGACTTTGCCTACTCAAGAATTACCTTTGACGGATATAAAGCTCCAAGTTTCCTTGAAACGCCAGGTGCAAAGGATGTCGGTGTGGAATTTGGATCATTTTCAAAATCCTACAATATGGCAGGATGGAGAATCGGATACTGTGTCGGTAATCCCGGGATCATCGGGGCATTGAGCAAAATAAAAGGATATTTTGACTATGGCATCTTTTCAGCCATACAGATCGCCGGCATAATCGCTCTGAGAGACTGTGACGATACAATACCTGAGCAGGTAGCACTCTATCAGGCACGAAGAGACACATTGTGCAGCGGACTTGAGAGGATCGGCTGGCAGGTGACCCCGCCTGGTGCCGGAATGTTTGCCTGGGTAAAGATTCCTGAGCCTTACATCAAAATGGGATCAATGCAGTTCGCAATAGAGATGATGAATCGAGCCAATGTTGCGGTTGCTCCCGGGATCGGTTTCAGTGAGGAGGGCGAGGGATACTTGAGGCTTGCTCTTGTAGAAAACGAGGAGCGGTTGAGGCAGGCAGTTCGTCAGATGAAAAAGGCGATGCAAGAGCTGGATAAAGAGGGTTTTTAAAAATCTCTTGCCATAGGCAGATTCAAAATAGTTGCTGTAAACAAAAGAGATTTTTGCACGGTAAAGAGAACATTGTTCGCAAAAAATGGGCTTGCATCAGAGACATTCAAAGATTATAAACAATAAAGAAGAGCACAAAATAATATAAGGACGCAGGAGGGAAAACCGACAGGTTTCTCCTGCCACATTTTATTAAACTACTGTTTCTTCAAGTTTAAAGTGTCGGGTGGTTTTTTAGGAAATTTAATGTTTCAAGTGGTTTTATACCCGACAGCCAAACCTTGAAAGAACACTACGGAGGTAAATGAATTGGAAATAACCATAAGAGAAAAAGAGCAAAAAGGTAAAAGACCCGCTGATTCGTCCTTAGGCTTTGGAACACTGTTTACTGACCATATGTTAAACATGGATTATAACCCTGAAAAAGGGTGGCATAATCCCCGTATTGAACCTTTTGAGAACTTTTCTCTCTCTCCTGCAACCATGATGTTCCACTATGGACAGGCTATATTTGAGGGGATGAAAGCATACAAAACATCTGATGGAGAGATTCAGCTCTTCAGACCAAGAGAAAATTTCAAGCGTTTCAACAAGTCTGCAAGAGGCATGTGCATACCTGAGATAGACGAGACATTTGCGTTAGAGTCTCTCAAGACCCTTTTGAAAGTTGAAAAGCAGTGGATACCTGAAACTCCCGGAACATCTCTTTACATAAGGCCGACAATCATAGCCACAGACCCGTTCCTTGGAGTGAGGGCATCACACACATACCGTTATTTTGTTATTTTGTCTCCTGTTGGTGCGTATTATGCGGAGGGTTTCAATCCCGTAAAAATCTGGATATCCACCGAATATGTCAGAGCTGTAAGGGGCGGAGTTGGTGAATACAAGGCTGCTGTCAATTACGCTGCAAGCCTGTACGCATCTGAAAAGGCAAAAAAACTGGGATATGCCCAGGTTCTGTGGCTTGATGGCGTTGAACTCAAATACATTGAGGAGGTTGGTGCGATGAATATCTTCTTTGTAATCAACAACGAACTTGTCACACCGGTGCTGAATGGCAGCATTCTTCCCGGAGTCACAAGAGACTCGGTACTGCATCTTGGCAAGAAATGGGGCATGAAGGTATCTGAAAGGAAAATAAGTCTGGATGAGCTTGTTGAAGCACACAAAAACGGTACTTTGCGGGAGGTTTTCGGTTCAGGAACAGCGGCTGTCATATCTCCGGTTGGGGAGATCCGTTACGGTGACAGGATCATGAATATAGGTGATGGCAAACCCGGAGAGATCGCTGTAAAGTTTAACAACGCCATCACAGATATCCAGTACGGAAGGGCAGAAGATACGGAAAACTGGATCGAAAAAGTGTTATAGACACAAATGTTAAAAGTGTTTTAGCGTAAACTGACATGGCTGTTTTTATTTTTAGCCATCCCGAACCATGAAAACCAGAGTTCATTTTCATGGTAAAATATTCTTGATGCTGAACAGACACCCGATCTTAAAAAATTAATTGCAAGAATCTCTCTAATCGACTTATCCACGCCCACAGGACGTGGATTTACAATAATAGCCAGATTTTTTTTATTAACATTATATGACTGAGTGTTCGTTCGGAATATTTGAAGGAATTCAGCAACAGAAGAAGTTTAGCAATATTTGAAGAGACCAAAGGATCACTGGACTTGAGTCTGTGTCAATAAGATCATAAGTTCAGTGGCCCTTAAAATAATTGAGGGAATTTATGCCAAAAAAAAAAGATGAGCTGGTTCCAATTGGAATCAAGATAAAACAAATACGCCTTGAAAAAAATCTATCCCTGGATTTTATAGCAAACGAGACCGGATTGTCCCTGGAGTTTATAGAGAAGGTTGAATCTGGCAAGAAAAGACCACCAGTTGGAACACTTCTTCAGATTTCACGGGCATTAGGTGTTGATTCAGGCTTTTTGCTTAAAGAACAGGAAGATACAACTGAAGAACGAATTAAAGCCTATACCAAAAGAACAGACAATTATGCTTACACGCCTTTGACTTCCGGAGCTGAAAACAAGCATCTTAAAGCCTTTCGTATTGCTATAGAGGCTGGCAAGTCACATAAGGGCGTTGGATTCCAGCATGAGGGCGAGGAGTTCTCCTATGTGTTGAGCGGAGAGGTCGAGATAACCGTGGGAGAACATGTAAACCGCTTGAAAACAGGTGAGTCTCTCCACTTTAATTCCGGTATCAAGCATGATCTTAAAAATGTGGGTGATACTGATGCCGAGTTGATAGTTGTGGTTTATACCCCCTGAACTGCCAAATTCTTCAATGACCCTTGAAATGCCAATTATTCCATGAAATCCAATCCGGAGGCACAAATAGATGTTATTTAATTTAACAGATGAACAGTTGATGATTCAAAGCATGGTCAGGGAGTTTTCCAGAAAGGTTGTAGCGCCCACTGCTGCCGAACGGGATAAAACCAAGGAGTTCCCTGCAAAAAATTTTAAACAGATGGGAGAGCTGGGTCTGATGGGCATGATGATACCGCCTGAGTACGGAGGTGAAGGGGCAGATACCATCTCTTATGTTCTTGCCCTTTCGGAAATTGCTTACTCATGCGCGTCCACTTCGGTGGTCATGTCGGTTCAGAACTCCATTGTCTGTGAAAGCATTTTAAAGTACGGTACCCGGGAACAAAAAGAAAAATACCTGATTCCTCTTGCTTCAGGAAAAATAATAGGTGCTTTTGCCCTGACAGAGCCGGAGGCCGGCTCAGATCCGGTAAATCAGAGTACAACAGCGGTACAGGATAAAGGCGAATATATCCTGAACGGAACCAAAAGATTCATAACATCAGGACAAAATTGCAGTGTGACTATTGTTACCGCAAAAACCGATGAAAAAGCAGGACACCGGGGCATAAGCGCATTTCTGGTGCCCAAGGGTCTGGCCGGATTCAGTGTCGGCCATATCGAAGACAAAATGGGTTTAAGGGCTTCAGATACCACAGACCTTATTTTCGAGAACTGCCGGATTCCCGCTGATAATATTCTTGGCAAGGAGGGTGATGGTTTTAAAATCGCGATGTCCGGTCTTGACGGCGGGCGGATAGGCATTGCTGCCCAGTCACTTGGAGTTGCTCAAGCTGCCTTTGATGCATCAATTCGATATACAAAACAGAGAAAACAGTTTGGATGTGCGATCTCAAAGCATCAGGGCATAAGATGGCAGATTGCGGATATGGCAACCCAGATTGAGGCTGCAAGGCAACTTGTCCTGTCAGCCGCTGCAATGAAGGACAGAAAGGAAAAATTCACCACCCAGGCATCAATGGCAAAGCTGTTTGCATCTGAAATGGTAAACCAGATTACTGCAAGGGCGGTACAACTGCATGGAGGATATGGTTTTACAAAAGATTATGATGTGGAAAGATATTATCGGGATTCAAGGGTATTTACCATTTATGAGGGAACCTCGGAGATTCAGAGGATTGTCATCTCAAATAATATTTTAAAAGACAAACGAAATCCGTAAATTATATTCACACTTATCGAATACAGAAAAATCAATGATTTTGGGATTTTGATAACGCCGCTAATCAGCCGTGCTGCTTTTTGCGTCGGCTGAATTGGCATGTTAAATTACTGCTTTTTTATCATCATCCGTATATTTGCCATCGGTATATTCTGGATAAAGACTTTTGATACATTCCGGACAAATGCCATGGCTGAATTCCGCATCAGAGTGAGCCCTGATATATGTTTCGATCTGTTCCCATATTCCTTTATCATCCCTGATTTTTTTGCAAGATGCACAGATGGGAATAATTCCTCTTAATGTTTTGATCTCATCCATTGATGTCAAAAGTTCAATCTCGACTCTTTGAAAATTGAGAGCGATTAGACCTATTGTGACAAAGATATTCCCTCCAAAGAAGACCATGATAGTTATACCGTGAACGGCTGAAGCCTTCATGAAGTCAACGATAATACCTTCAATAAAAACAGTCGGAATAATACGCAATGCAAACCAGATAGCTTGAATCGTGAATACAACCGTCAAAAACATGTTTTGGACATTTAATAATCTTGGAGTATAAATATGGATAATATAGCCGCAGTACGCATAAAGTATTGCCAGGATTGCAGAGATGATAACTATACATGCGTTCAAATTCCGGCTGTAATAAGTAAAGTATGAAAATGAAACAAATAAGGAGACCGCAAACAATATAAACAGCCACATTCTTCTCGTGCTGCCTGAAAAAGCTTCTATTCCATAAGCAATAAATCCATTGGCTGCTACAATAAGCGTGTTCGCAATAACGAGTGTGATGAAGTCAGGAAGGATATTTCTCAGACTCAGGAGTACCAGGCCAAAACAATTCAGAATAGATGCAATTGTCCATTGTGTAAAACCATTGTATGTCTTCCGGCTGCGAGAAATATAGAGCATGCAAACGCAAAGGATAAGGCTAATTATGCCTGAAGAAAAAGATAGTGTTCTTATGTCAAGATAATAATGCAAAGGCTGATTCCTCCAGTGGACAATTAATAAGTGCGGCAGTCGCAATGAAATACCGCAAAGCCACCCTAAAAAATAACGGCTGCTGCATTATTTGCCCATCAACAACTGATTTTTCAAAAGCCATTCAATTGCTTTATCCCTGGCTCTAAATACATTTGCGTTTATATCTGTTTTCTCATTTGACAACGATTCCCACATTCGGTTGATGCCATACTCAATATCTCTACCCACAAAAATTGCAAACTTCGTTGCTTTAAACTTTTCTTTATGTTTCTCAAATGTGCTGACGATATCGTCAACTCCATCATAGTCAAGTTGCTCAAGATTCAGTTCTGTTTCATCAATCAGAACCATAGACCCTTCTGCCCATTTCTCATGAGAGATCAATTCATTAATCAACGGTACTATCTTTTTGCTATCATAATTCCCGGATATTTTCAGTTCAAGGTAGCCTTGATTTAGGCTTAGAGTAAATTTCATTTCCAATAATCTTTCTTGTCATGTTTGTGATACTGGATGGGTTTTCTGCAAAACTGGATTTTACAATCCTTGATTAAAAGTAGCAGTACTAAAATTTTTGCCCGCATCTATATTTCAATATGATAATAATATCAAGTAATTATGATTTGAGTAACGGAAAGAAATTTTTACGGACTCTTTACAGCGTTTGAATAATTGGACATTCTATTTACCCATAATATGGGGCTTCTTGAAACCCAGATGCCCATTTTTCTTGATTTTTGAATGTCCAATTTTTTAGTGATATAAATCAATTAGTTATCCCTAAAATCACAAAACACTGTAAAGAGTCCGTTTTAGGCTATTACTTACTGGATCAACAATGAATTTTGCAGCAGGTCTGATAATTCAATTTTTTTATATATGTTTGCTCTTGAGAGCGTAATGCTGATTTTTGTACATCACAAAATATGTTACAGGGATAACTACCAGAGTAAATACTGTTGATGCGATCAATCCAAATATAAGTGCCCATGCAAGCCCTGAAAATACAGGATCAAGTGTGATAGGAACGGCACCGATTACAGTTGTAAGTGCGGTAAGCAAAATAGGACGCATTCTGATTGCACCACTTTGAAGAATTGCATCTTTGAATGGAGTGCCATCCTTTACCGCATCCTGTATGAACTCAATCAATACAAGAGAGTTTCTTATCACAATGCCTCCTAAAGCAATCATTCCTATCATGCTTGTGGCAGTGAAAAAAACAGGATTTTCAAATCCTCCTGCTCCTGAAATGCTGCCAACAGCAGATGTTCCAAAAGTATTTAAAAGCATGAATCCAGGCATTATTCCAAGAAGCGTAAGGGGTATAGCCATCATAATAAGAACAGGCATCACAAATGAACCTGACTGGATTATAAGCAGAATATAGATACCTACCAATGCGGCAGCAAAGGCAATTCCCATATCCCTGAATACATCAATGGTAATTTTCCACTCCCCTTCGCCTGCCCAGTCAACCCTTGTATTGTAGGGCATGGGATCGTCCTTAAGGCGGGACTGCATGTCAAGCACGGCTTCGGCAGGTGCTCTTCCGGCAGTGTCAGCCATCACATAGACAACTCTTTCAAGGTTTTTGTGGTAGATGCTCTTTTCATTTTCAAGAACCTTGACATCAACAAGTTCCGCAAGAGGGATCATTTTGCCGCTGGCCCCTTTTACAGGTATTGCTTTTATGTCCGCAATGCCTGATCGCATCTGTCTTGGTATGGTTACCTTTATTTTAAGGGGCTGTCGCTCCCTTGGCAGGTGGACAAAGGCTGGAACTGCACCATTGAGAGCTCCACCAAGGGTTGATATTACAGTACGTGTGTCAATTCCATGAAGAGCTGCTTTTTCCCTGTCAATAACAATCTCAACCCTTTCGTGATCAACCTCGGTCATGGCATTGATATCAACTACAAAAGGTTCCTGTGCCATGATCTTTTTAAGGTGATCTGCTGATTGCACAAGTTTATCATGAGGCAGATCCATAGGGGCATATATTTCACCTACAATAGTGGAGAGCACAGGAGGCCCGGGCGGCACCTCTACCAGAGATATTCTTGCTTTGTGCTCTCTGGCAATTGCCTCAAGATCATTTCTGAGACGAAGAAGTATGGCATGGCTCTGCTGATCTCTTTGATCTTTTGGAAGAAGATTGACCCTGATGTCAGCATAGTGACTTCCTTTTCTAAGGTAGTAGTGGCGTACCATGCCATTAAAATCCATCGGAGACGCCTCTCCGGTGTAGGATATGATTGTTGTCACTTCAGGTACGTTTTTCAGGTACGCTTCAAACTGCTGCACTACGGCATCTGTTCGCTCAAGAGTTGTCCCTTCATCCATGTCAATAACAATCTGGAACTCGTTTTTATTGTCAAATGGGAGCAGCTTGAGAGGCACATAACGAAATAGAGCAAGCGAGCATGAAATCAGAAGAAGTATAATTACGGATAAGAAGAGAAGAAACCGCTTGAACCCTGAATTCAGGAAAGGCTCCAGAATAAAACTATATGCCTTGAAAAGTAGTTTTGATTTTATTGACTCCTTGTCATCATTTCCAGATTCAGACAAAGTTTGCACTCCAGATTCAGATAAAGTTTGTACTGATGTTGAAGGCTGTTTTGTGATTTCAGGCAGCATCGTTTTGGTCTGCTCAGGAGCTGATGATCTCAAAAGCATGTATGATAACCATGGAACAAAAGTAAGTGCACAAACCATTGAAAATACTATTGTCAGAGGCACATTTGCTGCCATGGGGGCCATATATGGCCCCATCATGCCGGTGATGAAGAATAACGGGACAAAACAGACAACAATGGCAAGGGTGGACATTATGACAGGAGGCAGAACCTCATCCACAGCCCTTAAAGTTGCCCTGAACGGGTCAAGAACGCCACTTACAATGTGACGCTGAATATTTTCCACATTGGTTATCGGGTCATCAACCACCAATCCCAAAGAGAGAATAAGAGCAAAGAGAGTAACCCTGTTGATGGTGTAACCAAAAAGAAAATTTACAAACAGGGCGAGAGCAAAACTTATCGGTACCGCAAGGGCAACAATCAAAGACTCTTTCCATCCCAAAGTAAAGGCAAGCAGCACAACGACTGATGCCACTGCAAACACAAGAGAGCTTAACAGCTCTCCTACCTTCTCATGGGCGGTCTCTCCATAGTTGCGGGTAACTTCAGAGTAGATACCATCAGGAACTATATTTTTTCCCAATTGATGAAATG
>JADFYT010000229.1 GCA_015232935.1 Desulfamplus sp. | reverse complement strand
TTTGATAAGCCTCTTTGCGCTTCTGGTGTATGTCTGGGTGGTTACCCCGATAATTGCTGTTTTACTTCTGGCATTCACTCCGCAGGAGTTTGGATCATTGCCGATGGAGGGGGTAAGCTTCAAGTGGTTTGTCAAACTTTCCCACAATTCAACAATCCTGGATGCCTTTAAAAACTCTATGGTTCTAGGATCAATAACCGCAGTATTATCAACAGCTATCGGTGTTCCTGCTGCCATGGCCTTTATCAGATACGATTTTAGGGGCAAGGAATTTTTGAACACTTTGCTGATCGCACCTATCATGGTTCCTGAAGTTGTACTTGGGGTGGCTCTTCTTCTCTTTATCAGATGGCTGCAACAGCCCAAGAGTTTCGCACTTTTGCTCATCGGCCATGTGGTGTTGACACTTCCCTATGTTCTTTTGATTGTTCAGGCAAGGCTTGTTGGAATAAAGCGTGAATATGAGGAGGCGGCTTTGTCCCTGGGTGCCAACCCGTTTCAGACATTCGTAGAGATTACACTGCCATTGCTTGCACCTGCTATTTTTGCTGGAATGCTCTTTGCCTTTACCATCTCTTTTGATGATGTGACCGCAACTCTTTTTTGGGCAACGGCAAAGAGTCAGACAGTGCCTGTAAAAATATTTGGGATGCTGAGAAACTCCATCAGCCCTGAAATCAACGCCCTTGGTGCGGTGATGATTGTCCTTACAGTATCAATGCCGCTGCTTGCAGGATATCTGTCACGAAAGTTTGCAGGGAAAAAACAGGAAAAGATTAGATAACAACGGATATTTAGATTTTGAATCCTGGTTAGATTTCCTTCTGAACTGGCTTTTGACCATTGATTTTACTGAACTAACAGCGAGTTATGCAGGAGGACTATTTCTTCAGACAAAATCTAAATATAGATTTCCAGAAAAATATTTTGGTGAGACAAATCCTTTGACAGTCAGTCTCAGGCAGCATTTTCGCCAAGTTAAATAATAGTATAAAAGTTTCTTCCTGTTATTCAAATCATAATTATTTGATTACTCAGGAATTTCAATCAGACATTAGTCGCAGCCAGGCTGCTTATGCTCTCTCCGTTCAGATACCTCATCAAGATGTTGCCAACACAGCCTCAATAAATCCTCCTATAGCACTGTATATCCTCTCCTTTCCTCTTCCTCTTAACATCACATGCCGGTTTACATCAAAAAGATAATACTCCTTTATCCGGGCTGGAATCAGGTCAAACATCCTTTGTGCCCCTTCCGGATTAACAAATGGATTGTTTCTCGACTGCACAATCAAAAGAGGCGTGCTTACGCTGTAGCCAGAGTTTGTATGTTCAGGCTCTGCCGAGTCATTTTTTTTGACTCTGCCTGCACGAACCTTCAGATATTCAGATATTTTCCATCTATCTTCAGATACCTGCTTCTCTTCCGAATCCTGATTTGTGTCTGTATTCAGTCTGCCGCTTCTGTTTTTCTCCTTTACCCTCTCCCTGTTTTTTTCGCCTTTTTTGATATATGTTTCAACCTGCTCAAGCAGCATACCAACCTGCCTTATACTTGAAACCGGATGAGTTGGATACCTGAACTCGGGCATCTCGGGCAGATAGGTTATCCAGTCATCTTTTTCACCAGAAGGAAGGCCAGCCCTCTTCATCATCTGGCTCCACAATCCCCGGGATGTAATAAATTCACCTGGATAATCCTTTATCCTGCGGGGTGGAGCCACCATGAAAAGTCCCTCCATATCCGGGACTCTTGATTGAAGTGACAATCCCAGCACACCTCCCAGGCCGACACCTCCGACTATCTTCTTTCTACAAAGGCTGCGAAGAAGAGCCAAACCCTCTTCAACCGCCTCGATCCATTGAATAAACATCACTTCTGTCATGTTCTCGGGTGCCGTACCATGTCCTGGAAGTCTTGGCAGATATACAGTAAAACCACTTGCTTGAAGATATCTGGCAAACGGCAGAAGCTCACCCGGGCATGACAGGTAGTCATGTATCAACAGGATTCCGGAATCACCATAATCTGATTTCAGAAGCTGCGGCCTGCCGTTATTATATATTTCCACACGGCTTTCTGATGCAAGATACTGTTTGATAAACTGCCTGTGCCTGACACTTAATACCTGATCCTCTTTGTCCGGCTTGCCAGATGAGATGTCAGAAGGGATATTATCATGCTCATCAGCCTCAAAAAACTCTTCTGCCTCAGCCTCATTTGCATTATCCACAACCGACACCTCATCCTCCGAATGATAACCAGATGCAATAGAAATTGTTTCATGTGACGGCTCAGGCAATGCCACATTGCCTATATACTCCTCAAAATCATTGAGATATCTGTTGTATTGTGCGTCCTCTATCTTGTAGCTCATAAGAAGGGCAATTTCAGAAGGGGATTTTATGGCAAGATCTGAAAAATATGCCTGTAATCTTGCAAGAGGCTCAACCTCGTTTGCAATAACAGAGACAGGGTTTTCGATTCTGGCTGTATGAAACTCGTATCCGGTGTTGAATCTTGAATCATTCTTGTAGATTCTCCCCCCTTTTTGCTCTACTACGCCTGTTTCAACTGCAAGTTTGATAAAATCCTCATATCTGTGAAACCGGTCATCTGTGAGAATGTGAACCTGGTTTTCATAAAGACTTTTATGAAAATTGCAGTGAAGGGACATCTCGCAGGCAAAGGTTGCAAGAAATGCCCTGCATCTGAAATCATATTCATCAATTCCATTGCCGCTGTCAGGCATATATTTAAGAATTGATGCAAAAATGTGGTCATAGTTCAGAGTCGTCATCTCATAAACGCTTGCCATGTAGCGATTCATGATATGCTGGGCACTGGCTCTCATAACGTGATGGGAACTCAAACGGTTTGAAAAGATGATCTTTCTTCTTGACGTAAGATCGCTTTCAATAAAAGAGTCAAAAAAATAGTCCTTGATACAGACAGGATCACCAAACCTTATATCAACATCCACGCCTGAAAAGATCATGGTACCCTCTGTAAGAAGCTCATCCATTACACGCTCGGATGGATTCTCCATCATGTTGAGTGCAATCTTGCTTAATACATTCTCCCTTGCCCTTACAGGGTAATAGGTTATGTTCACAGGAACAATACAGGTCTGCTGCCTGAGCACCTCATCAGGAGACCTGATATCATACAGGTCAACCAGCCGGTTGAACTCCTTTGTGTTTATTGTTTTCATCCGCCTTAAACGCTCACGGTAGAACTCGGTCTGAAGTGCAAGCGTGGCAGCTCCTGTATGCGGCCTCTGGAGAACATTCTCATCCCTATGCAGCCTGAAATCCCCATCACTTGTGATCTTTTTGTTTTTAACCATCATGCCTTCCGGAAATATGATGCACTCTGCCTGACCGGTCAGAAGACTTTTTACAATAAGAAAATCCCGCTAAGGATCTCGCGTGGAAACAGCCCCCATGGCCTCAAGAATGCCCTTTAACCCCCCTTGAAAAAGCTCTGCTGCCGCAAGTGACCAGACCGGTCTTTTTGTAATCTCATGTATATGGTATGGCAAAAATACGGTTTCAATACGTGTAAAATGGTTGGCAGTGAAAATGACGGCACCCTGCCCCCGAGGAATCTTGTCCTCACCATGAATTGTGATTCTTGCCTTGGAGATACCTGAAAATGCTTTAAACGCATACCCTGACATGTAATAGGCGAACCGGTTCACAAAAAACCTCCTTGCCACAAAAACCTATTTATAAATTAACCTTGACCATGTTTATAATATTTCTTAGATTACCTCTTCTGTCAAAACAAAATAATTTCAAATGGAGGATAACCTTGTACTCAAAAATATTGATTCTGCACTTTCCGCCCGAAGTGGCTCAAAAAGCCGTTGTCTGCTATCTTACAAAAAAGTTTGATCTGATCTTTAATATCCTGAACGCAAGGGTATCAAGCCGCAAGGACGGTTATATGGTACTTGAAATTTTCGGTACCCGTGACAACTTCCAGCAAGGGGTAAGATATCTCAAGCAACAGGGAGTCAGGGTAAGTTCCGCAGACCAGGAGATCTGGCGCGACACTGAAAAATGCACCCATTGCGGCTCCTGCACAGCAGTATGCCCGTCAGGGGCTTTACACATAAAACGGCCTGAGATGGAGGTTGTTTATGACAAGGACAAATGCACTGTTTGCGAACTTTGCATATTGACCTGCCCCACAAGGGCAATGGGACTCTATTCAAAAAATACCGAAGAGATGATGCAGTGAATAAAGCAGTAAAGAACGATGAGCCGGTTGA
>JADFYT010000228.1 GCA_015232935.1 Desulfamplus sp. | reverse complement strand
AGAGAAGGGAAATATAAAGCAATCCTGCATCAACAGAACAATTACCCTGTCTTAAACGATCTATGTGGTCATTTCGCATCTGCTCTCTCATTGAATCAATAAGGTTTTCCTGGGCTTCCGCCTTTTCAAAAAATCCTTCTGTTTTTTCCTTCATGGCTTTTATAACCATCTCAAAAAATATATCCACCTCTTTTGAAATAGCTTCAAGGCCATTCAGTGCATCCTCACTCAGCTTGATCTCCTGGGTATACATCCGCTCAATGGCTTTTGACGCATTTTCCATGGAGTCTCCGATTCTTTCAAGGTTGTTTGTAATGCGCATCATCTCGGAAATTTCATCTGCTTCGGATTCATTTACTCCCCCCTGATAAATGGAGGTGAGATATTGAGTAATAAGAAGCTGCATCTGGTCAATATGCTCTTCCACAGCATCTCTTTCCCCAAGTTTGTCATCATCCCGGATCTTGATGCATTTTGAGGTATTCTGCAGGCGGTTTATTGTAAACTCAGCCATTTTAATAACTTCTCCCTGTACCTTGGCAAGAGCTCCTATTGGAGAATCAATGAATCTTGTATCAAATACTGGAAGCTGATAACGCTCTTTGCTCTTTTTCTCTTTGGGAGCAAGTTTTATGGCCGCTCTGGTAAGAATCGGAAGAAAACACAGGAAAAACATGGCATTGATTACATTGAAGAGAGTATGCCCATTTGCAATGTATCTGCTGGCATTGACGTACTGACCGTTAGTCATCAGGCCGACATCTCCAGCACCCATTCCTATTGTCACAAATTCTATCAGTTTGAGAAACCAGGGGAAAATGACCAGCATCAGACCTACGCCAATGACATTGAAAAGGGTATGTGCCCTTGCTGTCCTGTGGGCACTGATGCTGGAAGAGCCTATTGTGGCAAGTTCTGCGGTTATGGTAGTACCTATATTTTCACCCAGAACAAGTGCCATGGCTGTGGGAAAGGTTATTAAACCCTGGGATGCAAGAGTCATGGTGAGTCCCACTGTGGCAGAGGATGACTGTACCATAATGGTTACAAGAGCCCCTGTACCCACGCATAACAGAATGCCTCCAATGGAATCGGTACTGAATTTTGTAAAAAAACCAACAAAATTGGGGTCGGTGCGTATGGGAGAGAGCCCATCCCCCATGACTGTCATGCCGTAAAAGAGCAGGCCAAACCCCAGAATAATCTCGCCTATATGACGATAATAGCGGCTTTTTGAAAAAAACTTGATCGGAACGCCAACAGCAATGGCTGGCAACGCAAGTCCCGAGAGTTTGAAAGCAATCATCTGTGCAGTCATTGTTGTCCCGACATTGGCACCCAGAATAACTCCCACAGCCTGTTCAAATTTCATGATGCCCGCCCCGACAAAACCTATGAGCATCACCGTAGTGGCAGACGAGGATTGAACGATTGCTGTCACACCCGCACCGGTAAGACATCCAATGACCCTGTTTGATGAAATTGCACTCAGAATTTTTTTAATTCTGTGTCCGGCTGTCATCTCAAGACCCTCGGTCATCATCTTCATACCGAGTATGAAAATCCCCAATCCGCCTAAAGTCTGTATAAGAATGTTAAGACTCAATAGCAAGCCCTCCTGTTTACTAACAAAAAAAGATTCAAACGGGCATAAAAGTCATTTAGTTCCCGAACCATAAAAACAAAATGCGTTTTTATGCTAAATGCTCATGGCCGGTTTTCGACCACCCCCAAGCATGAAAACCATGATCTGTTTTCACGGTAAGATCAAAAAATAACACAATATTAACAAAATCCTGACAAAAGCGTTGGGACTATATTTCATTTAGTCATTTTTTTCAATTCAGAAATCCTTTTTATCTCGTGTTCATTACCAAGGCAGGGTAACAGGGCATTATTGGTAAAAAAAGGTTCTTCTTCCAGATCAAATCTTGAATGGATCAAAGCCTTTTTCCACATAGGAGTATGAGGAATGGGCGTATAGTAGGCAAGAACCGGAATAATGCCCGCGTTTTTGACGACCATGATTGAGTGCTCCACGTCATTCAGGTTTTGACCTGGCAGGCCACAAAGAAGATACGCACCAATCTGATCTTGATGAAACCCTGCCTGCTTAAGCATTTTTACCGCATGGTAAAATTCATTTTCCTTAACCTTTATATCCTCTTTTCTCGCTGTTGAGAAATCGGTTGTCTCAAGGCCGAGACGAATTGTTTTAAAGCCTGTCCTAAACATCATCTCTGCAACATCTCTGGTTATCTGACGGATGTGAAGGGCATTGGGAGTATGGAATGATAGAGGAGGTAAGGAATCAACAGAAAAAGCTCTACCGGACACAGAATATTGAAGGAGTTTTTCCAAAAGAGGCAGGATATACTTTTCAGGATTGATAAGCAACGCGTCATCATAGAATGCGATATTGCTTGCCCCATAGTTCTCGTGCCAGTGACATATCTCCTGAAATACCGATTCCGGAGACCTGTGTCTAAATTGTGGCTCCAGAAAAGATGAAGCACAATATGTGCAGGAAAATGGACATCCCCTTGAGGTCAGAACAGGTGCATAGGCAAGATTCGATACAAGGTCAAGGGCGGGGAAGGGAAGGGCATCAAGGTCTGTCGGGTTGAAAAAAACCTCTGATCTGTCCTGAACAGCATTTTTTTCCATAACTATAACCTTGTTCTCTATCGGATTCTTTACAACTGATGCGTTGGACTGTTGTTTATCTCTATCCGCAAGTGAAAAGCCTGTATATGATTTTACAATATCATAAATCTGCTCATCTCCTCTTCCTGCAACCACCTGATCCGCCATGGAATTACGACAGGCATGCTCAGTGCAAAGAGTCGCGTAAATTCCGCCAAGCACCACCGGTACATCAGAAAACACCTCTTTTATGACAGATATGGTCTCTTTTACGCCTGACGCCCAGTAGGTCATAAGAGATGTAACCAGAATCAGATCCGGCTTTGCAGTATTTTTCAGATCTTCCTTGAACCATTCAGGCTCGATACCATATCTGGAAAATGTTTTTTTTGTCCGCATGACAGGATCATTATTTAGAAGATCACTGATTTTTGATTCAGGCACAGGTATTGCTCTTTTTCTAAAAGGGCCTCGTCCGTCACTTGATATCTTTGCCCTTTTCTCCATGAGTGCTTTGGGGTGGAATCTATCCAGACAATCCATGAATGTAACCTGTGCCCCGCCTTGTCTTGTTATGGCGGCAAGTTGCAGAAGTCCAAGAGGCTTTGCCCAGAAATCAAAGGCTGCAAAATCATGTATCCAGGGATTTACAAAGAGGATATGAGGGGGTGTCATTGAAAGAGGTTCATGGAAGGTTAAGGTTTTTGTTTATTGTCATAATGGCTCATGGAAAATATTTGCCTATAGCAGGAATGGTGCATGGAAATTTTGCGGCATCATTTAAAATAGTTCATCGAGGTTTTTTTAAGTTCTTTACGGCTGAAAAGAAGAGAGTACTCATTGACCCCTGTGGCTTCAGATATTCTTGCTGCAATGGCATGACATGACTCTTCATCTGGTCCGTGCACCATTGTATATAGATTATATGGCCATGTAGGAGCGGGATTTCGCCTGTAGCAGTGCGTCACCTCCTGAAAAGAGGCCATTATCTTGCCCACATCCTGAACCCGATCCTCATCCACTTTCCAGGCAACCATGGCATTGGCTTTAAATCCCGAGTTCTGATGTTTAAGAGTTGCCCCGAAACGTCTTATGATACCCCGCTCATTCAGGCTTTCAACAACTTCAAGGTAGGCCTCTTCAGATATGCCGATCTCCTGTGCAAGCTCCAGAAATGGCCGAGGTGTAACCGGAATGTTTCCTTGAAGGGAAGCTATGATTTTTTTTTCAAGTGTTGTCAGCATAAGTTTATATCTTTACCGATTTGTCAGTTTTTGATTGTTTTTAGATTTCCATCTATTTTTGGCTTCTTTCATGTCATCTCAAAAGCAGTTCGCTCTTTTTTGAAGATTACCACTTACTTGATAATTTCTTCAAGATAAGTTTTTGTAAAATGGGCAACCCCTTTGTTGTTAAAATGCATGTGGTCATAAAAAAAGTGTCTGTCATGCATCTGGTCAATAAGGTTGTAATATCTGACACCCTCTTTGCGGCTTATCTCTTTGAGCTTTTGATCAACCTGATCCGCACCTGGAAAATCTTTCATCAAAATTGGCAGTATAATATAGGTGATTCTGCTTTTGTGTTTTTTTGCCAGGGAGTTGATATCACTTGCAAACCTGCTGTAGTATTCAA
>JADFYT010000227.1 GCA_015232935.1 Desulfamplus sp. | reverse complement strand
TTTTCAGAAAATGCAACTGCTCAATGTCGGATGTTATCTGGCGTAAAAAGTGTTTTGGCACAAAATCAGAACGGGGCAACCGTTTTATAGAACGTATGATGACGGTAAGAGTAACCTGTCGCCAGCAGGGCAGAAATGTCCTTGATTTTATCACAGAATCAATAGATTCGCACCTCTCGGGAAAACCTTCTCCTTCTCTTCTCCCCTCTGAAAAAATTCAGGAATTGCTTAAAATAGCTGCATAACATCTTAACATCATTTCGCCGTCTTTTTCCCTGAATATCAAACTATTAACAAGTAAGTGAACTATTACAAGAAACAATCTACTCTGTTATTGCCTTGGGCTATCCTGATGAGAAATATCACAAGATTACTGCAAGAAAGAGGGCAGTAGAGCGGTATTTTTAGCTCAATTCAGACTGTCAGAAATGTCCGAAAGAGTGTCAACTTCTGATTCTCTCGTAAAAAGTCAATTCTGATATAATTACACGCAACTGCCCCGAACAGCAAATGTAGTGTTTTGCCATATCTTGCAGCAGTACAAATAAAATTCTCCCATCGAAAAAATAAAAAAGCCTCTGGAATATATAATCCCAAGGCTTGGTATGATAAAATAAAGTTAAAACAGCTTTGATAAGAAAACATATAATTGGCTCCTCAGCACGGATTTGAACCGCGGACCCAGTGGTTAACAGCCACTTGCTCTGCCGACTGAGCTACTGAGGAGCAATTTTTAACCTTGCTGAGAGTGTTGACGCGAAGAAGTTAACACATCTATTCATGCCAACGACCCAGAAGACGTGATGCTTATATATTACTCTGAAACGGCTTGTCAAGGAAAATTATTAAAAAAATTGACATTAACAATCAGAATATATATTTTATTAATAGTATGTCTATTGAACTAAATCTTGGTGATATGCTTCCAAAATATATTAGCTCAATGAAGATACAAAAAATAACTTGGTAAAAACAACCTAATAGAAGGAGGATATCATGAATATCAACAGTTATGCCAGTTATTCTAATCCATTATCTAACCCGTATAGTCCGACCTCCAGTAATGCGGTAGCAAATGAAATGCTAAGCAAGGTATCTCCTTCTCAAGAGATACCAAAACAAGCATCTCAAGCACCTTTGTCAACTGATAATGATTTTAGTGTCAACATATCTCAGGAGGCCATAAGAAATAGCTCTAACGTTGTCCAGCCAACAGAAACCTTATCTGAAACACTGGAAACAGCTTTAACAGAACAGACTCAACAGACCCAGCAGGTTCAGCAGGAAACGCAAACAGAACAGACACAGCAATATCAGCGAGTTCAAAGGGAACAACAGACCCAGCAAATGCAATCTCAATTCTATCAATCTCCATATGCTGGTCAAATACCTGTATCAAGAGCCAGTATCGACCTGATGGCTTGATATCATACAGACAATGTCATACCTCAAGGGGGTATCCAAATGATAGCTGGTATAAACATGACCGGTTCATCCATTTACCATCAGAGGCAGATATCTTCTGCAAAAGATGCAACCCCACTTGTGCATTCTACTGAAACTTCTACGGCAAATACTAATGCAGACTATAAAGTCGATCTGAATGCAGAGACAAACAAGATCAGGCAGGAGTATTCAGCAAAACAGACATCTTTAAAAAAAGAACATGAGACCAAAATAAAACAGCTTGAATCTCAATACAATAGGGAACAGAATCAAATAGAACAGGAATACACCACCAAAAAACGGGCTCTGAGATTGAATGTCTATGCATGATACCAGAATCTTAAGGTTTCATTTTTTGCCATGAAAAACGCACATCGATTTTCATGATTCGGGGTGGCCACAAAAAACGGCTATGTTACTTTGATGCAAAAATATCAATAGTTTGAACGAGGAATAATTAAACATGTTCACCAAAGAGGGCGTTGTAACCAAAACATCTGGAACACGAGCATGGGTTAAGACTACAAAATCAAAATCCTGTGATGCATGTGAGGCAAAAGATTCATGCTCAGAACACACAAAAGTACAAGAGACGACTATTCAGGTTGAAAACTCACTGAATGCTTCAAGTGGAGACAGAGTTGTTGTAGGATTTAGAACAAAGCCGTTACTTAAAATCACATTTATTCTTTATATCTTTCCCATAATTCTTTTGATTGCAGGGGCAGCGACTGGAGAGTCCATATCTACAAGGCTAAATACAGATATTTCTCTTACCTCCCTGATTGTAGGAGTGTTATTTTTTACAATAGCGTTGTTTATTATAAGATATATAAATAATCTGTGGGCAAATAAAAAGGAGTTTCAGCCATTCTTGATTCGATTAACGCAAAAAGAAAGCTCAATTTTTTGCACATCATCAAATAAGATGGCCTTATGACAAACTTAAAACTTTTATCTGTTCAAGCACAATAATTAAGTTGTTTTTATTTTGATGGCTATCTTAGTAAATTTATTTTTGTGAAATAATAAAAGAGCAAATCAAGTCATATTACGCACACCCTTTATCAATAAGGGCTTTACATGATTATCAAAATCTGGAAACCATTGATTTTCCGCATGCATAACATCACAGAGTAATTAAATTTTACTCATCCCTTATTCTACAGATCAGTTTTGTACTCCCTCCCTCCAAACTCATTAAAAAAAAAAAATCTGCCTATCATATACCGATGTTAAAACATTCCTATATTGAGAATATGTAATTCTATAGCATTACACGTAAAAAAAAATTTTTGAAGTTATATACGGTACATATTTCTGCCCAATATAAAATTAAAAAAAATCTATTTTTACTTGAATATTGTGATGTTCTGATATAGTAGAGTTAAAGTTTTCTATTCAGAGTTGTCAACTCTTCGTATTAACAGTATTTGCAGTTTTACACATTTAAGGATGAGGGCAAATAACCATGACCTCGAAAAAAGATTTACAAATCGCTTCGTTACTGGCCGCTGTGCTTTTTATTACCGGAATTACCTGTTATGCTGCATTTCCACCGCCTGCACCTCAAGAACCTGTGCGTTTAATGTTTCAAAATGCTGCTGGCAAGGTGCTGTTTACCCATGCAGTGCATAGTCAGGATTATGACCTCTCGTGTCTTGATTGTCATCATAATATAGAAGATGATGAAATCTACAGTTGTAAAGAGTGCCATGAATCTACCGGCGATGAAAGTATGCCCAGCAGAACAGACGCATTCCATGAACAATGTATAGGCTGCCATAAAGAAACAGGTGCAGGCCCCGTGGAGTGTAATTCATGCCATGCAAACTAACCTGAGAATACATGATTTAAAATCACTCATGTAAACAATCAGGAAATAAGCATGGCTCACCAATTTCACCAGATAAAGGTTTGTTATGATTAAGAGATCGTTTATCGGATTGACTGAACCGAAACTCAAGTGTGATCTGGTTGAACCAGGTCAGAAAGAGCCGGAAGCCATCCCCATACCACCCAGGATGATTCTCCTGCTGGACGAACCATTGGACAGCACAAAGAAATCCCTGATAAAACAAGGTGATATGGTTAAAAAAGGAGAGCGGATTTTTCTGTACAAAGAGAGTCAGAAATATGTCACGTCTCCGGTTTCCGGAACCATCACATCCATTGCTCCAATTACAGGGGATTTTGGAGCAGTTGCAACATGTTTTATCCTGGAGACAAGCCCAAAACAGGATATCAAGAGCGATTTTGCCGAGTTTGCCGGTGCCCCGGATATTCAGACCGCAGCCAGCTATTTGAGAGGCATTCCTGGCGATCCTCCGTTCAAGCAGCTTGCAAATTCTGCAAGCAGGATCAATAAAATAATAATCACCGGGGTGGATGAAGATATTGCCTGCACTACAAGGCAGTATATCCTGACAAGATTCAGGGATGAGATGCCTCGGGCTATAGAGCTTATTAAAAAAATGACAGGCATTAATGATATATCTATCGTAATGCCCGAAACAATGGCGAAACTGTCGGCATTTAACGGTATGAAGACAATCAAAATTTCGTCTGATTATGTCAGCTCTTTGCAACCCATGATCATGGCTAAGTATCTTGACATCCCCTTTGTTCCTGGTAAAGCCAGCAAGGATATTGATGTTTGTTTCATATCTGTAGAAGCTGCCCTGTCTCTTGTAAAAGCCTACGAACAGAAACAGCCTGTCTATGAAAAAATCATCACTGTCATAGATAAAAAAGGCAAAAAAACTCGGGTTTGTGCAACTATTGGTACTCCCATACACCGAATTTTCAGACATATTGGTGTTGACACTGCCGAACAGGACAGAATT
>JADFYT010000226.1 GCA_015232935.1 Desulfamplus sp. | reverse complement strand
GTTTTTTACGGTAATGTATATTTGGTTTAATGATATTATGTAATTTTATTTACTGTAACCGCATGATTTTGTAAAGCCATTTGATTTTTTCCCCCAATTGTGGTTTGCTCTGGACAATGGGTTTTTAATTCTAAGAGTTCTAAGAATTGTTCATCCCGGGCCATCTGCTTTCAACCGGAGAATCTATAAATTTTCCCTCAGGCTGCAATGAACGCATAGAACCTGATATGGTCAGTAAAATGGCCTTAAGTCAACTTTTTTAAAAGGTAGCCAGGATCAATCAAACAATGAAATATATTTCTTTGATAAAAATCAACCTTCTATTTATTCTGGCCTGCTTTAATATATCTTTTGCTTTTGCAGACATCTCTTTTTCAGCAGAGCCTTCAAATATTACAACAACCCCGTCAATCCTTGCAGATGACCTTTTAACAAAAAAACATTCACGGGTAATACAAGCTGCCGGAGATCACAACTATCCACCTTATGAGTTCCTTGATCCAAACGGGCAGCCAACCGGATTTAATGTAGATATATTTCGTGCTGTCTGTGAGGCGATGGGAATAAGTTATGAAATCAATCTTGGGCCATGGGATCATGTAAGACAAAAGCTGGAAAATGGCGAAGTGGATGTTATCACAGGAATGTACTTTTCTCCGGAAAGGGACAAAAAGGTTGATTTCTCGACTCCTCATATCATTGTCTCGCACGCCCTGTTTGTGCGTAAAGACTCCGGTATCAATCTTCTTGAAGATCTTTCAGGTAAAGAGGTTATTGTCCAGAGAGGAGATATAATGGACGATTTTCTCCAGTCACAGGCTCGCTCCTTGACCATAATCAGGGTAACTGACCAGGAGGATGCACTGCATCTGCTTTCCGAGGGCAAACACGAATGTGCACTTCTGTCCAAACTTCAAGGGCTCTATCTGATACACAAATACAAACTTTCCGGTCTGAAAGCTGTTGGAACTTCTGTTCAGCAGAGAGATTACTGCTTTGCTGTTCGTGAGGGAGATCAACAGCTTGTAACCTGGCTCAACGAAGGGCTTGCTCTTATACGTACCAGAGGAATCTATCAGCAAATTCACAATAAATGGTTTGGAATTTATGAAGAAGATGAGGCATGGCAACGCTTTATGCAGTATCTGCTTTGGGCTTCTATTCCTGTGTCGCTTATCTTTATGGGTATTTTAGCATGGAACAGGATGCTCAAATACCGCATTGAGCTTGCCACAAAGGCATTGAGCCAAAGCGAACATAAATACCGTGATTTTGTAGCACTGGCTGTTGACGGAATAGCTCTTGGCTCTCCAGACGGTGTCATTATTGAGGCCAACCAGGTATTGTGCGAGTGGCTTGACATACCTCATGATCAATTGATCGGCAGACATGTCAGCACTCTGCCATGGTCTCCTGGCACGCTTGAAAAGACTCCGCTGCGTTTTGATCTTCTCAACAGCGGACAAGTTATTACCAGAGTGCGTGAACTTGAAAGGAGAGATGGCTCACGTATTTATATAGAAATGCGAAGCAAAAGAATGCCTGACGGAAGCTATCAATCCATTTTTCGTGACATCACAGACCGTATAGAAGCAGAAGAGGAGAAAGAGAAGTTGATGTCACAGCTTGCACAGTCACAAAAGATGGAAGCAGTCGGCCGCCTGGCCGGAGGTATTGCCCATGACTTCAACAACATGCTTGGAGTGATAATTGGCTATACAGATATGGCAATGACCGGACTTCAGCCAGGTGCCCCATTTCACGCGGAATTTGAAGGCATACTAAAGGCTGCCAGGCGTTCATCTGACCTTACTCGCCAGCTTCTGGCTTTTGCACGAAAACAGACCATAGTGCCAAAGATTCTTGACCTTAATAAAAGTGTTGAGAATATGCTGAGCATGCTTCAAAGGCTCATTGGAGAATCAGTTGATCTTGCCTGGATACCGTCAACAGAAGAGCTGTGGCCGGTCAAAATGGACCCAACCCAGCTTGACCAGATATTTGCCAACCTTTGCGTAAATGCACGAGATGCCACAAACGGCACGGGGAAAATTATTATTGAAACAAAAAACATAAAAATCTCAAAATCTTACTGCAATCTTCATACAGAATTCAAGCCAGGGGAATATGTCCAGCTTGCTGTCAGCGACAATGGCTGCGGAATGGACAAAGAGACAAAGAAGCATCTGTTTGAGCCGTTTTTCACAACCAAGGGGGAAGGTAAAGGCACTGGACTGGGGCTTGCTACGGTTTACGGCATTATCAAGCAGAATAACGGCTTTATAAATGCCTACAGCGAAGTAGGGCAGGGTACGACCTTCCGCATCTATATTCCAAGAACCTGTGAAGCCAATATTGATATGGCGACCCAAGAGGTGGAAGCCACATCAACAAGCAGCAACAAGGAGATGATTCTGCTTATAGAGGATGAACCAATGCTTCTTGAACTGACACGCCTGATGCTTGAAACAATAGGGTACAAGGTATTGAGCTGTGCTATACCGGAAGAGGGTATCAAAATGGCAGAAAAGCATTCAGAAGAGATTGATCTTTTAATCACAGATGTGGTGATGCCAAAAATGAATGGCAGGGAGCTTGTAGAAAAAATTTTAGAAATTGCCCCTGATATCAGCTATCTTTTCATTTCCGGCTATACAGCAAATTTAATAGCCCGTCATGGAATTCTGGACAAAGAGCCTCATTTTCTGCAAAAACCCTTTTCCATTGATGAGTTAAGCAAAAAAATACGGAAAATTTTGGATAAACGTCAAGGCCGGAGCGAAGTATTGACTTCCGGCCACAACGAATCATGAAAATTATAATATATTTTCATATTGAATCTGAAAAGGTGAATCGCATCAAATAACAGGGTTCAAGGGATTTTGCCCGTAAATGGATTTGAGTACAACCTCCACCTTTGATCCTACCTCAGGCATTACATCCCAGTTCACCTTATAGTAATTTACCGTGGTTTTAAGCGGCATAACATTGTCTGTAATAATACCTCCGTTGCAGTCTGAAGGGCATACAATGCAGCCAGATGGAAAATTTATAGATTCTCCGGTTCCGTGATATATGAAATGAGGCGTATAAGGTTTGATGATCTCGGCCTTGTCAACCATGATCTTTTCCATGATAAAATCCTCAAGAGCACCTTCAAGAATCTTGCCATCTTTTTTAAACCTGATGGTGCAAATTACAGGATCTCCGTCAAGATAATCAGCAACAGTAGTAGTGGCTTTAAGGCCGCGACGCTGTTCAACCTCATCCATGGGGATCTGGCGGCGGGACTGTATTCCAATGTTCTGGATAGCCTGATTTATATCTGATCTGGATACATCAGTTGTAAAGACAAAAAAATCCTCCATCTTGCCGCCTTTGGTTCCGAAAAAAGCCTGGAACCTGCGTCCCCACTCCACCACCGAGGGCTTGCTCGGATCTTTGGTGACTGTAGCTGATATACGCAATTCACGTACATCCTTGTCCACAATCATCACATCGCCTTGTCCTTTGACTATAATCTGCCCGGATGTATCCGCTTCCGATAAAGCCGGAAGGACTGAAAGAGTGCTCAAACCAAAAGCACCAACAGCAAGAGTCTTGAAAAAAGATGACCGGCTCATCATATGCCGTTTCTGCTTGGTGTCGTCCGATTTATCAACGCCGGCACTTCCAGCCTTGCCTCCAAGCAGAACATCCACAGGATTGGAGCTGCAACAGCCACAGCCACAATCTGCTTTTTTATCCGATTCCATGCCTTTATCAAACTTCATAGACATATTTCCTTTTATATAAATGAGTTAAACATCAATGAACTTAAAAACAGTCGTGATTATTAAATTTTTAATTACAACAAGCCTGTGGGTAAAAAAGCAATCAACAGAACAGCTCTCAATGTAAGGGCACAGGCAAGCAGCAATACCATTGACCTGAATTTTACACGGGTGATTGCTCCTATAACTGCCGGAAAGCCCACCGGTATATAAGGAACAACAAGAATGGCACCAATCAGAGGCAACACATAGACAGAAAGGGGAGAGCGTGTTTTGCGAAGAATTGGCAATATTTCGCCAAAAAGAAAGATCCCCGTACCATAAAATATCAAACCAGCCACCAGCATACCTGATATGTTCAGTAAAGCTCCTGCTGCCGTGCCAAATGCCTGTACAAGTCCGATATGAAGCACAGAAGCATTCAAAGGCGATATAAATGTCTCGATTATGTGTGCCACAAGAAGGTTCGGCATACACCCTATAAGACCTAAAGCCTTGAAGTATTGACCGAACAGTTGGGCATTGGAATTTACAAGATTTTTTT
>JADFYT010000225.1 GCA_015232935.1 Desulfamplus sp. | reverse complement strand
TCAACATAGGAGGAATAGCAGATGTTCCGGCAGTTCGTGATTATGCTGCCACCCTGCCCTATGTAGCCCATGTCGAGGATAATCTTTTTACCTGTTCCCAGGATTCCCAGGATCATATGAAAAAAGTGATCCTTGAAAAGGATATCAATCGCGTGGTGGTCGCTTCCTGCTCTCCAAGAACCCATGAGCCTCTGTTTCAGGAGACAATAAGAGAGGCAGGGCTTAACAAGTATCTTTTTGAGATGGCAAATATAAGAGACCAGAATACCTGGGTTCACATGAACAGTCCTGAAAAAGCGACCCGGAAGGCAAAGGAGCTGGTTCGGATGGCTGTAGCAAAAGCAGCTCATGTTGAGCCTCTGCATCAGGTAAAACTTGCCATCAAAAAATCGGTACTGGTTATAGGAGGAGGCATCTCCGGCATGGAGGCTGCTTTAAGTGTTGCGGATCAGGGCTTCAAGGCTGTTCTTGTGGAGAAGAGCGACGCTCTCGGCGGCAATGCAACCAGGTTAAGAGCAACATGGCAGGGAGAGCCTATTCAGCCCTGGCTTAACCACCTTATAACAAGGGTAAGCGACAACCCCGATATTGAGCTTTATCTTGATACTGAGGTGAAAAGCACCACCGGAACTCTGGGTAATTTTATAACAACGCTATCATCCGGCATATCCAAAGATTCAGGTTCCTCAAAATCCACAGATTCTGCAAAAAGCAAATTAACAGGTTCAGGGATTTCACACCTTACAATAATCGAGCATGGTGCAGCAATCATTGCCACAGGCGGCAAAGAGGATAAACCGACTGAGTATCTATATGGAGAGCATCCCGATGTATTGACTCACCTGGATATGGATCAGGTGTTGGAGTCTGGCACCAAGCGGATTTCAAAGGCAAAAACAGTGGTTTTTATCCAGTGCGTGGGCTCAAGAAACAGTGACAAACCTTATTGCAGCAAGATCTGCTGTACCCATAGCCTGAAAAGTGCCATTGAGGTTAAAAAAAGAAGACCATCAGCACGCGTTTATATTATTTATCGCGATATCCGCTCTTATGGATTCAGAGAAGATCTTTATCAGGAAGCCCGTCAGAGTGGCATTATATTTATCAGGTATGATCTTGAAAAACTGCCTCGGGTCAAGGCTGTAAAGAGACAGGAGACGGAAGAGAGCACTTACAGATATGATAAGGACAAATATGGAAATCTTGAACTTACGGTTATTGATCATGTTCTGAGAATGCCGGTAAAGCTCAATCCTGATCTTCTTGTTCTTGCATCAGGAATTGTACCCAACGCAAACAAACATCTGTTTGAGGCATTTAAAATTCCGGTAAATGCGGACGGATTCCTTGTGGAGGCCCATGCTAAACTCAGGCCGGTTGACTTTGCCTCAGACGGCCTTTTTGTGGCAGGTCTTGCCCATTACCCCAAACCTCTTGAGGAGTGCATAGCCCAGGCAAAAGCGGCGGTATCAAGAGCAATGCGGATTGTATCGCGTGATTCTATAATGGTTGGCGGTGTGGTGGCTGTTGTACAGCCGGAGAAATGTGCGGTATGTCTTACCTGTGTGAGAACCTGTCCATACGAGATACCATATATTCATCAAGACGGGTATGCTGTGATTGATCCAGGGGAGTGTCACGGCTGCGGTCTTTGCGTATCAGAGTGTCCTGGCAAGGCAATAAGACTAAATCACTTTACTGATGACCAGATCATGGCAAAAACAGATGCTCTGTTCAAGGTTGTGCGGGAGGAGTCCTACCCTGCCCAACACAAAACAGATATGGAGAAAAATAATGAATACCTCTTTTGAACCGATGATTATAGCTTTCTGCTGCCAGTATTGAGCTTATGCAGCAGGGGACCTGGCAGGTTCCATGAGACTTTCCTACCCTTCAGAGATAAAGGTGATTCAGGTACCATGCACTGGCAGAGTTGATATTATCCATCTGCTGAATGCCATTGAAAAAGGTGCTGATGGCGTATATGTGGCAGGCTGCCTTGAAGGTGAGTGCCACTATTTGACAGGAAACATAAAAACAAGAAAAAAGGTGGAGTACGTCAAAAAGGTTTTACAGGAGCTCGGCATTGAACCTGAACGGGTTGAGATGTACAACCTGTCATCTGCAATGGGTTTGAGGTTTGCGGAGATTGCCCGTGAGATGAGCGATAAAATCAAGGCTCTTGGCCCTACACCTGTAAAGGGTAAGTCCAGAGAAAAAACCACTGTAAAAGAGACCGAAGCTGCATAGATAAAAAATAGAAGTCAACAAAGATCACTCCTGTAAATGCGACAGGAGAAACATGGAAAATAGACTTCCCGCAAAACCGGATTTTGACCATTGATCTTGCTGGATGAAAAAGCAGGTTCCGCGGGAGGTCTAACAATATCAACTGCCCCTCGCCTTAAAACCCGAAGGGGCTTGAAATAAACAGATAAGAGGTGACACATGATAGTAGCGGATCGTAAATCTCTTGAAGAAATATCAGACATGGTCAAAGATTACAAAAATATCCTAATTGTGGGGTGTAAAGGCTGTGTTACTGTCTGTAATGTAGGTGGAGAAAAAGAGGTTGAAATCCTTGCATCTGCATTAAAAATTGCCAGAAAAAAAGAGGAAGACGAGCTTGCGATTGAAACCACGGTGATTGAGCGGCAGTGCGATAATGAGTATGTGGCTCAACTCAAGGATAGGGTCGGCAATTATGAGGCGGTAGTCTCAATGGCATGCGGTGTAGGGCCTCAATTTCTTTCCGAAGCCTACAAAGAGCAGAAGTTCTATCCGGCAGTCAACACCACCTTTTTTGGTGGAGCTGTTGCCCACGGTATCTGGGAGGAGCGTTGTGCAGGATGCGGCACATGCATTATACACGATTTTGATGGTTTATGTCCTGTGGCAAGATGTGCAAAAAGCCTTCTTCATGGACCCTGTGGCGGCTCTTCAAAAGGTAATTGCGAGATTTCAAAAGAGACTGTCTGTATATGGGATCTGATTGTATCCAAAAAAATTGAACAGGGCAGACTCAATGATCTCTTGAAGGTCCGGCCGGTAAAAGACTGGCGTACCGCAAGAGACGGAGGACCAAGAAGAAGCATCAGGGAAGAGCTGACCAGGTAACTTAACTATTTGTAATTGGTTGATAATAAAGTTAGTCGAACATCAGCAATCAATAACCGGCAGCACCAATCATAAAAAGCTGTAAACCGGTAATTCATAACAGATAATTGATTATGGCAATTGATATAAGGAGAGAGTGAACCATGAGTGAACTCAAATCAGAAAATAATATCAAATCAGATAGTGGTTTTAAATCAGGAAGTAATCTTGAAAAGGTACTAAAAGCCGGCCATTTTGCTTTTACAGGAGAATGCGGCCCTCCCAAGGGTGGAAATGTTGCCCGTCTTGTAGAAAAATTTCAGCATCTCAAAGGCAATGTGGATGCTGTAAACATAACCGACAACCAGACAGCAGTGGTCAGGATGTCAAGCCTTGCCGCCTCCCACCTGATGATTGATGAGGGTCTTGAACCCAACTTCCAGATGGTATGCCGTGACAGAAACCGCCTGGCTATTACCGCTGATATTCTTGGTGCCCATGCTCTTGGTATCCGCAACATGCTCTGCCTGTCCGGAGACCATCAATCATTTGGAAACCACCCTGAAGCAAAAAATGTCCATGATATTGACTCTATGCAGCTTATAAAACTTGTCACAACCATGCGGGACAAAGAGGAGTTCCTCAATGGTGAAAAGATTGATGTTGCCCCGAGACTCTTTGTGGGTGCGGCATGTAATCCATTTGCCGACCCGTTTGAATACAGAGTTTACAGACTGGCAAACAAAATAGAAGCGGGAGCGGATTTCATTCAGACTCAGTGTATCTACAACATGGAAAAGTTTAGAACCTTCATGAAACAGGTTGTGGATATGGGGCTGCATGAAAGATGCTATATTCTGGCCGGTGTCACTCCTATGAAGAGTGCAAGAATGGCTACATTCATGGGTAAGATGGTACCTGGAATGGATGTACCAGAATCTTTAGTCAACCGCCTCAAAGGTGCTGAAAAAGGGAAACAGGCTGAAGAGGGAATCAAATTTGCCTTAGAGCAGATTGAGGAATTCAAGGAGATGGAAGGGATTGCTGGCGTACACTTGATGGCTATTGAGTGGGAGCATATGGTGCCTGAAATAGCACAAAGAGCAGGGGTACTGCCAAGGCCGGTTGTATAATAGTACAAAGAGAACCAAATAAGCAAAGCCCGCTTAAGGAGATAGTAAAAAATCCTCAAACGGGCTTTAAATATGATAGAGATAATCCGGCAGCGTCCTACT
>JADFYT010000224.1 GCA_015232935.1 Desulfamplus sp. | reverse complement strand
CATATAAGAAAATATTGGCTGGAAACGGTTATTCTTCCCACTCATTGATTTTTGATGCTCTTGTAAAAAGTCAGAAATCTGCTTTGCACACCATGAAAATTAATGTTCATGATATGGATTGGCCACAAAACAGCCATGCAAGTTTAAATGTAATTCATCTAATTGGATTGCCGGATTAATATAACTGGATTTAATGGCAACAGGAGAAAACGTTAATGACATGCTGGGATAAAAATAGAACTATCAAAATAGCTGTTGTTGAGGATGATCCTCTTGATGTTGAAATTCTTATAGGATATCTGTCAAGGATTGACGAGTTTGAAGTGGATCTTGCTGTTTTTAATGAGTGGACAGATGCAGATAACTCTCTGGATGGAATGGATCTTGTCATGCTTGATTACTACCTTGGAAAACATACCGCCCTTGATATAGTTCAACAGATAAGAAGCAGAGATAACAAGATTCCTGTAATTATTTTGACCGGAAATGAGGATGTCCATACAGCGGCTCTGATCTCAAGAAACGGAGCGGATGATTACCTTGTAAAGGGACGGTTGGATATAAACCAGCTGACAAAATCAATCTGCAATGTCATGGAGCGTCACTGTCTCAGGCGTGAACGAAATGAACTCAAAGAGCAGATGTATGCTCTTCAGCGGCTGGAAGCCATGGGAAGCCTTGCCGGAGGTATAGCACACGATTTTAACAATATCCTGTTTCCCATAACAGGGTATGCCGAGATGCTCCTCATGGATGCGGGAGAGAACAAAAACTTGAAAAAAGGATTGAACGAGATATTAAAGGGTGCGGAACGGGCAAAAGAGCTTATTCGACAGATCCTGACCTTCAGCAGTCAGGGCAAGCAGTCTGTGGCTCCTTTAAGAGCACATCTTGTAGTCAATGAAGCCCTCAAACTTATGCGATCCACCCTGCCATCAACCATTCATGTTAGATCCTCCATTGATAAGGAGAATGACCTGGTGATGGCGGACTCAACGCAAATTCATCAGATAATCATGAATCTAATGACAAATGCCTACCACGCCACGGAGAAGAGCGGCGGAGAGATATTGGTTTCCTTGAAACCTGAAGATGTCAACGGGGTACTGCCTGACGGTCAGGAGATCATACCTGGTAACTACGTTCATCTGTGCGTAAGAGACACAGGTGAAGGCATCTCGAAAGATGTTATGAAACGGGTGTTTGATCCTTACTTTACGACCAAGCCGGAAGGAAAGGGTAC
Organism: Desulfamplus sp.; assembly: GCA_015232935.1. Lineage (GTDB taxonomy): Bacteria > Desulfobacterota > Desulfobacteria > Desulfobacterales > Desulfobacteraceae > Desulfamplus. The sequence goes on along the minus strand of JADFYT010000224.1, from coordinate 3,098 downwards.
CGGTCTGGGTCTTGCAGTGGTGCTTGGAATTGTCAAGAACAGCCATGGGTATATTTTGCTGGAAAGCGAACCTGGTAAAGGTACTGCTGTTCATATTTATATTCCGCTTCTGGAAAAGCAGATCAATGCAAAATTCCTTGTTGAGGAACGCTCGGTATATACAGGCAGCGGCCACATTTTGCTTGTGGATGATCAGCTTCCAATTATTCGTATGGAAAAGTTGATGCTGGAAAGAATGGGATATCGTGTGACAACCATGACCAACAGCAGGGATGCCCTGGAGCTTTTCAGAAAATCACCGGACAGGTTTGATCTTGTGTTAACTGATTTTACGATGCCTGGAATGACCGGTGAGCAGATGGCATGTGCCATGATCTCCATACGGTCTGATATTCCGATAGTGATATGTACCGGATTCAGCGAGAATATTACTGAAAAGAAAGCCTTGCAGCTTGGTATGCGTGCTTTGCTCATGAAACCTGTTGTTCAAAGTGACCTCTCTTTGACGCTGCATAAAATACTTTACTCAAAGTCAACACCTGCGGAAAAATATTGATAAAATTATATTTCAGAGCTAAACGGGCATGATTGACATGTATCAATCACCCCCAAATATAAAAATGATAGTCATTTTCACGGTAAGCCAACTACCCCTCCTGAATCAAGATTCAGAAAATGGCCAGCAAAAGCATGGATTGAAACACAATGGCCTGCAAAAGCCTGGTCTGAAATATATTTGCTATAAGGTTTAGCTTGGGGGCTGTTAATGAGCATTGACAATAATGCATGAACATAGAATAATGCATTCATACAGTAAAAGTTAACCGCGGAAACACACAGATTTGTGTCTCTTTCTGCCCCTTCAAAAAAATATTGGAGCAAAAGGTCAATATATGGATAAGACCAAGACACAACTACAACCCAAATGCGTTAAAGATACCATGGTCACACTTGCCAGAGTGATGCAACCTTCAGATGCCAACCCGGGAGGTATTGTCCATGGTGGTTCTGTAATGAAGGAAATTGATAACGCAGCAGGTGTGGTGGCAATAAAACATGCCGGAAACCTTGCTGTCACTGCCTCAATTGACAGGATTGACTTTCATAACATGATATTTATAGGCGAGATGATAACCATAAAGGCATCAATCAACATGGCAGGCAGAACCTCCATGGAGATTGGTGTCAGGGTGGATGCCGAAGATCTTCTTAAAGGAACGGTAAGGCGTGTGGCTTCCGCATATCTTACCTTTGTCGCCGTAGACAAGACAACAGGCAGGCCTCTGGAGGTTCCGGGCCTTATTCTGGAGACAGATGAAGCAAAACGAAGAAACAAAGAGGCTTTGAAGAGAAAAGAGCTCAGAATGGCTTTAAAGAAATTTGAGACAAGCTGCAAGATGGATCCAGCTGCCTGCATAAATCTGGATGTGGGAGAGAATCTTAAATCCTCATAAGGGATATATTATGGAAATAAATGAAAAAACTGATGATTTGACAGACGAGATTATAAATAAGCATATATACGCATCGTCAGCCGTTGGATTGATCCCGATTCCATTTATTGACTTTATGGGGGTAAGCGGAATTCAGCTTAATCTTTTAAGATGTCTGGCAGAGCAATATAATGTACCGTTTAACAAGGATATTGTAAAACATCTGGTTGCCTCGCTTGTCGGAGGAGCCCTGCCTGTGTCGATTTCACCCAGGCTGGGAGCCAGTCTCGCAAAAATGATCCCGGGCCCGGGAATGGCTTTTGGAGCAATAAGCATGTCTGGCATTTCCGCTGCAAGCACCTATGCGATAGGAAAGGTGTTTAAGCGTCATTTTGAGGAGGGGGGGACTTTTCTTACTTTTGACCCTAAAAATGCAAAAGACTTTTATACGCAGATGTTTAACGAGGCAAACAACACATAAACCCTGAAAGAACACTACTGGCAAAGGGTTTGTCTGACCAAAAGACTTTTCTGGAAGTCTATATGTTGTCGCTCTTGGGTTTTCAGATGGCTTTGACAGGCTCAACAACCTGAAAAATCAAGAGCGGGATAAAAACACTTAAAGCATATATCGCAACCTGAACAACTATTGCAAATCTGGATTTACAGAGAAAAATTTATGATAGAGTGCACTTTATCAAGATTTCTGATCTCTTCTGAAACCGCTTCAGATACAGGTGTGTCGGTTCTGATAAAGATGATATTCCTGTCTCCGTCGTCCTCTCTTCCTACCATCATTCTTCCAATATTTATGTTGTGATTTCCAAGGCATGTGCCAATGCTGCCTATTGCACCCGGAACATCCTTGTTGTGAATCAGTGACAGGTATCCTTCCGGAATAACTTCAAGACGGAACTTGTTGATCCTGATAATTCTTGCATCATCCTTGCCAAATATGGTTCCGGCGATCAGGTTTGTTTTATTCTCATAAACAACAGTCATTCTGATGAGGTTGATGTAATGATCACTCTCCTGGCTGTTAATCTCCGAGATTTTTATCCCCATATCCTTTGCCATGCTCATTGCATTGACAGAATTGACCTCATAGTTGGCAATCGGAGTAAGGATACCCCTTACAGCGGCAAGGGTTACCGGCTTGAGATCCAGATCCAGGAAATTTCCCGCATATTCAATGTTGATCTCCTTGATAGGACCGTCAGACATGAATGTATGCATTGTTCCTATTCTTTCAGCAAGATAGAGATAGGGCTGTAGTTTCTTTAAAAGCTCACCGGTGACTGACGGAACGTTAACAGCGTTGATAACGGTATTCTGGGTAAGATAGGCAACGATCTGGTTGGCAACTGCAACAGCGACATTGGTCTGGGCCTCTGCTGTAGATGCACCAAGATGAGGGGTACCAATTACCTGGTCAAGTGCAAGCAGAGGATTCTCCCCGGGCGGCTCCTTCGCGAATACATCAAGTGCGGCTCCCGCAACTTTTTTGGATACAATGGCCTCATACAGGTCTTCCTCATTTATGATCCCGCCCCTTGCACAGTTGATTATCATCACACCGTCTTTCATCATGGCAAAGGTCTTTTTGTTCAGAAGATTGGTGGTGGCCTCAAGTTTGGGAACATGGATGGTTATATAATCTGAACG
>JADFYT010000223.1 GCA_015232935.1 Desulfamplus sp. | reverse complement strand
TATGCAATACCTCTGTGAAATCAATATGCAATAACTAAATGAAATTAATATGCAATAACTAAATGAAATTAATATGCAATAACTCAATGGAAAGGAATGGTTAAAGAGATGGGAGTCATAGCAGACAAGATCAGGGATCTGAAGGTTAGAGAGGAAAAGATTCTTGGAATGGGAGGGGATAAAGCCCTTGAGAAAAGACGTGAAGCCGGAAAACTGAACGCCAGGGAACGGATGAATCTCCTGTTTGATCAAGGTACTTTCAGGGAAATTGATATGTTTGTCACTCACAGGTGTACCAATTTCGGCATGGAGAATACTGAAATTCCTGCTGACGGTGTGGTGACAGGCCATGGCAAGGTGGGCGGACGCGTGGTATTTGCCTATTCGCAGGATTTTACCTCAAGAGCCGGAAGCCTTGGTGAAATGCAGGCAAAAAAGATCTGCAAGATCATGGATATGGCCATGAAAGCCGGTGCTCCGGTGGTTGGAATGAATGATTCTGGCGGAGCAAGGATACAAGAAGGAGTTGACGCTCTTTCCGGTTATGGCGAGATCTTTTTCAGGAATGCCTCTGCATCAGGCGTGATCCCCCAGATTACAGCCATAATGGGCACCACAGCCGGCGGGGCTGTCTATTCGCCCGCCATGACAGACTGGATATTCATGGTCAAGGACTCAAGCTATATGTTTATCACCGGACCGCAGGTTATAAAATCTGTTACTGGCGAGGAGATCTCGTTTGAAGAGCTTGGCGGAGCAATGTCACACAATGAGAAGAGCGGTGTTGCACACTTTGCCTGCGAATCTGATGAGGATACTCTGGTTCAGATCCGGACGTTGTTGTCATATCTGCCCTCCAACAACATGGAAGATCCCCCATTAATGCCGACAAGTGATGCTTCTGACCGCATGGACGAAAATCTTGATCTTCTCATTCCTGACAATCCAAATGAATCCTATGACATGAAAAAACTTATCGCCTCTATTGTGGATGATGGAGTCTGTTTTGAGCCTCACCAGTATTTTGCCAAAAATATCATTATATGCTTTGCAAGAATGGGCGGCAGAACAATCGGAATAATAGCAAACCAGCCGGCATATCTTGCAGGATGCCTTGATATAAACGCCTCTGACAAGGCAACAAGATTTATCCGGTTTTGCGATGCCTTTAACATCCCGATACTTACCATTGCCGATGTTCCCGGATATCTGCCTGGAAGCGATCAGGAGTGGGGAGGAATCATCCGTCATGGTGCGAAACTTCTGTGGTGCTACTCTGAAGCCACTGTGCCCAAACTGCTGCTGATCACCCGCAAGGATTACGGCGGAGCCTATATTGCAATGTGCTCAAGGCACCTTGGGGCAGATATGGCCTTTGCATGGCCAAGTGCCCAGATCGCGGTGATGGGGGCGGAAGGGGCAGCCAACATTATCCACGCCAAGGAGATTAAAAACGCGGATGATCCGGTCGCGGCACGCAAACAGAAGATTGCCGAGTACGATGATCTGTTTTCAAACCCCTACTGTGCCGCAAGTCGCGGATATGTTGATGCCGTTATAAGACCTGCCGAGACAAGATCACGTATTTGTGATGCTCTTGAGGCCATGTCAACAAAAAGAGAGATGCGTCCTGCCAAGAAACATGGCAATATTCCGGTATAAAAATGAGGATAAACAAATGAATATGGACAAAAAAAAGATGGCAGCTATTACCACAGCAGTCTTTACCTATATAAAAACAGAGGAAGAGGCTCTTGGCCATGCTTGCGGAGAGACGGTTCAAGAACCTCTGCAATCAGTATCCTTGTGCACATCCAGTCTGAACTATCCAAGTGTCTGGGGCTGTGCCGGCAGAAGTTCCCAGATGCAGATGCGTTCCATGATGCAGATGAGAGCGTTTAAATAACTTGCATATTCGATCATAAAAGAAACGTAATTAGACAGGCAAATGCCTGATATATATAATTTTAGATTTGGCTACGTTGAAGTGTCAACAGAAGCTTTAGGAGACCATAAATCGATGAGTGAGCACGGCAGAATAAACATGTGTGAAATTAACTGTGAAAAAGAGAGACCCGCAGCAGCAAATCCCCTTAAAATTGAGGATCTTTCCCTGAGGGATGGACATCAATCCCTTTTTGCCACAAGGGGAAGAACAGAAGATATGATACCAATTGCCGAAAGAATGGATGAGGTTGGATTCTGGGCAGTTGAAATGTGGGGAGGGGCAACCTTTGACACAATGCACCGTTATCTTAATGAAGATCCCTGGGAACGTATCCGTACCCTTAAACGCTATTTCAGGAAGACCCCTTTTTCCATGCTGCTCAGAGGTCAAAATCTTGTTGGATACAGAAATTATGCTGATGATGTTGCAAAACTTTTTGTAAAGCGTACATCTGACAATGGCATGGATATCTTCAGAACCTTTGATGCCTTGAATGACTACAGAAATTTTGAAGCTGTGGTACCTGTTATAAAAGAGTGCGGAAAACACTTTCAGGGGTGCATATGCTACTCTTTGACAGAACCAAGAATGGGTGGAACCGTATATACTCTTGATTACTACATACAGAAGGCAAAACAGCTTGAGGCCATGGGTGCCGACAGTATCTGCATCAAGGATATGGCGGGATTGATGGCACCGTATGATGCCTATGATCTTATAAAAGCCCTGAAAGAGAATGTAAAACCTCCTATCCATCTTCACAGCCATTTTACATCCGGCATGGCACCAATGACCCACCTCAAGGCTGTGGAGGCAGGCGTTGATATCCTGGATACATGCCTTACACCTTATGCCTACAGGACATCACATCCGGCTCTGGAGCCGCTTGTGATGTCTCTTATCGGCACAGACAGGGATACAGGATTTGACATTGAGCTTTTAGCATCCATCAACGAGACGCTTGAGCAGGAGATCTTGCCCAAATATCATCATCTTCTGGATGATACCAAGGTCTCTGTTATTGATATCAATGTTCTTCTGCATCAAACTCCTGGCGGCATGCTCTCAAATTTGGTCAATCAACTTCGTGATATGGATGCTCTTGATCGTCTTGGAGAGGTATATAAAGAGTTACCAAGAGTCAGAAGGGAGCTTGGTCAGGTACCGCTTGTCACTCCGACCAGCCAGATCGTAGGAACCCAGACTGTTAATAATGTCCTTTTTGATACCGAGAATGAAAGATATAAGATGGTGACAGCTCAGGTAAAAGATCTGTGCTATGGCCTGTATGGAAAAACCGCTATCCCAATTGATCCTGAAGTTCAGAAAAAAGCCCTCAAAGGTTATGATAGAGGAAATGAGCCGATCACATGCCGTCCGGCAGAGGTTCTTAAACCAGAACTTGAAGCAGCCAGAGAGGCAATCGGAGATCTTGCTGTAGATGATGACGATCTTTTGATCTACACACTTTTTCCTGTAACCGGCAAGAAATACCTTCAGATAAAATATGGAAAAGAGCCTGTTCCGGCCTCAATGAAGCCCATAACAATGGACGATGTTGCAAAACAGACCGAAATAATTAAAAAGGCGAAAGCAGGCGATCTTGTGGAAAAATCGGCACTTGACGCTGCTCTTGCATCAGCCTCCGATCCCTGTAAGTGCAAAAGTGAAGCTCCGGCGAAAACAGATGCTCTTCGTACTTTTAATGTGTTTGTCGATGGCGAACATTTTGAAGTTGGCGTTGATGAGGTCGGCGGATCTCCTGTTGTTGCCTATGCCCAGCAAATGGCATTGCCACAGTCTGCGGCTGTCTCTGCTACCACTCCTGGAAGATTGACCCTTCCACCGACAGCAGGTTCAAGACCTGTTGCCCCAAAACCGTCAGTTGCCAGGCGTGTTGAACCCAGACCATCAGCACAAACGGCACCATTAAAACCGGCAGTTCAAAAAGCACCTGCATCTTCATCAACATCCGGGGTATCTACAGCAGGTGCAGCAACATCCACTTCAGGAAGTGAGCTTAAATCTCCGATGCCTGGCATGATAATAAAATACGAAAAAGCGGTAGGTCAGAGTGTTAAAAAAGGAGATACCATTGTCGTTCTTGAAGCGATGAAAATGGAGAATGCACTTCCTTCTCCGGTTGACGGAGTACTCAGGGCTATCAATTTTGGCAGTGGTGATTCTGTTCCAAAAGGAGCGGTTCTGGCAGTTATTGAGTAGTCCTTAAATATTTAGACCAACTCTGTGATCACAGCCTTACCATGATCACAGAGTTGGTTTACGGCCTGAAAATTTGTCTGAATCAGGATGGTCAGGATGAAAGGATAAAGACGGATACGATGATAAGTACCAGTGCTAAAGTTTTTACCTGCATCTATAGTTTAATATGATAATATTATCAAATAATTATGATTTGAGT
>JADFYT010000222.1 GCA_015232935.1 Desulfamplus sp. | reverse complement strand
GCTTTCAGTATCTGAAGAGTCTGACAATGAAACAGACCTCTTTATCGAAAACAGGACTCCTGACAGAAACAGTATAGATGAATCCAGACTGCGGCAATCTCTTGCTGTTCAACTTCCCGCACATATGGTTCCGGGCAATATAGTGATACTGGATGCTCTGCCCCTTACAGTAAATGGCAAGGTGGACAGATCGGCACTGCCACTGCCCGAAAACCTGAGTTCCGGGACAAAAACAGAATTTGTAAATCCCCGCACGCAGACAGAGGAGCGTATCGCCGACATATGGAAAGCTCTTCTTGCTGTTGACAAGGTGGGCATGGAGGATAACTTCTTTGAAACAGGCGGACACTCCCTTCTGATTCTGCCTTTAAGGGAACGCCTGCAATCAGAGTTTGGATGCACCATCTCTCCTGTTGACATATTCCGTTATCCAACGGTTGCTGCCCAGGCATCCTTTCTGGTCAATAGCATCACCTTTAGCCGCGATTCTGTCAAACAGGCTTCCAGCAAACAAGAGAGATCTGACGAACCGATAGCCATTGTAGGCATGGCCCTTCGCGTGCCTGGAGCTGACAATCTTGCGACATTCTGGCAGAACCTTGTAAATGGCGTTGAATCAATAACCTGTTTCAGCGATGAAGATTTGCGTACCGCAGGAGTTGGAGAATCAGCCTTGCGAAATCCTGAATATGTGAAGGCGGGTTTCCCTCTTTCAGGTGCGGACAAATTTGATGCCGGATTTTTTGATATGACTCCTCGCGAGGCTGAGGTTCTTGATCCGCAGCACAGGCAGCTTATGGAGTGCAGCTGGGAAGCTCTGGAGCATGCGGGTTATGATCCCAAACGCTATGATGGACGCATCGGCATGTTTGGCGGCGTGGGACTCAACACTTACCTGATCCATAACATCATGGGTCATGACGAACTTATGGAGACTCTTGGCGGCTGGCATCTAACTCTTCACAATGACAAGGATTTCGCACCAACCAGAGTGGCTTACAAACTTGACTTGAGAGGTCCTGCAATCAGCATCAACACAGCATGCTCATCCTCTCTTGCAGCAGTTGCCATGGGATGCCAAAGCCTTCTGAGTCGCCAGTGCGATATGATTCTTGCCGGAGGATGCACAATCAACCTTCCCCAGGATCAGGGTTATATGTACCACCAGGGCGGAATTTTATCACCTGACGGGCATTGCCGACCCTTTGACATCAATGCCAAAGGTACTGTGGATGGTAACGGTGTTGCGGTTGTGGCCTTGAAACGCCTGAGCGATGCCGTTAAAGATGGAGATACGGTTCATGCTGTTATTTCAGGCTCTGCAATCAACAACGACGGTTCTCTCAAGGTTGGATACACAGCTCCAAGTATTGATGGACAGACTGATGTTATTTTAGAGGCACAAAAGATGGCTGGCATCTCTGCGGACAGTATCAGTTTTGTTGAGACTCACGGAACAGGAACCGACCTTGGTGATGCTGTGGAGATTACAGCTCTTACAGAAGCATTCAGGCATAATAACAAAAAAGACTTTGATAGTAACAACAAAGCACTTGATAATAACAGCAAAATTCCTGCTGGCTACTGTGCAATTGGCTCGGTAAAGGCAAATATCGGCCATCTGGATACAGCAGCGGGTGTGGCAAGCCTTATCAAAACTGTTCTCAGTCTTGAAAACGAGGCAATTCCACCAATGCCCTCGTTCAGCCAGCCCAACCCCAAACTGGAATTAGAGAAAAGCCCGTTTTTTGTAAATTCAACACTTCTTCCCTGGACACGCCTTGACGGCAAACCCCGCAGGGCAGGAATAAGCTCATTTGGTCAGGGCGGCACCAATGTCCATGTGATTGTGCAGGAGGCTCCTGAACAAAAACCTTATAACAGTACCGGTACCGCTCAAACCAGTGCCCTGATTGATAGTACCCGTAATGTTCAAGCTGATAATCTGATTGATAATGGTCAGAAATGGCAATTGCTCACTCTTGCTGCACGTACACCTGACGGGCTTGAGAATACAGCCACGCGATTGTCGGAATTTATAAACAAACCTTCCTGTGATATTGACCTGGAAGATATGGCTTTCACCCTCCAGACAGGACGCCGCCATTTTGCCGAACGTTGTGCGGTGTTGACAAACAGCATTGGCAAAGCTGCCGATATACTGTCAGGTAATTATTCCGCCCTGTCAGATAGAGCTTCTGCCATTCCAGATAGAGCTTCTGCCCCGCCAGGTGGAGCTTCGATCCTGCCAGATAGAGCTTCGATCCTGCCAGGTGTGGCCTCAAAACAAATTCATAGTGCGACCTCAAAGCAAATTTTTAGCAGACTCTCAAAACAGATTTTTACAGGAAAAGCACCAGACCGACCGGCACCTGTGGTTTTTTTGTTTCCGGGGCAGGACATGCAGCACGATGACATGGCACGGGGATTGTACGCTACAGAGCCTGTTTTCCGTGCCGAGATTGACAGATGTGCCGATATTTTGAGACGCAACCATTTTCCTGACCTGCCCTCTGACTGGTATCCGTCTGCTGCTGACCAGCCTGTACTGATCTCTGATCGGGCTTCTGATCCTGTTCCGCTGTTTGTAGTTGAATATTCTCTTGCCCGTATGTGGCAGAGTCTTGGTGTTCAGCCTCAGGCAATGCTTGGATACAGCCTTGGCGAATACACAGCCGCGTGTATCTCGGGTGTCATGAGTCTTGAAGATGCTCTTGGCATGGCAGTTGCCGGAGGACGGCTTTTGTCTGTTCTCAAGCCAGGTTTAATGCTTGGTGTTCCACTCAGTGAAAAGGATATTTTTGCCCTGTTTGACTCAGACTCTCAATTTGCATCAGAACTTGATATTGCCATGATGAGCACTCCAGGCCAGTGTGTTGTGGGCGGTTCAGACAAAGCAGTAGCGGCTTTGGAGATTCTGCTTGGACAAAAAGGGATAGGCTGTACACGACTTCCGCTTGCATTTGCGTTTCACACAAGATTGATGGAGCCATTTCTTGAGCCATTCCGTGCTGAACTCAAAAAAGTGAAGTTTAATCCGCCAACGATTCCCTATCTCTCGTGTGTTACCGGCAAATGGATAGAAGCACAAGAGGCAATGAACCCCGAGCACTATGTCCGACTTGCTCGTCAATGCGTAAGGCTCTCGGAGGGATTCACCAATCTTGTTAAAAGCCACGGACAGGCGATATGGATAGAGGTAGGTCCGGGTCAGGGTCTTGCAAGTCTTGCCATGCAGCAACCCGGCAGACCGTCAGGTCATATTGTGTTGTCAACCCTGCGTGATCCGCGTTATCGCCTTGTCAAGCCTGTACCGGCCGAATCAGGATCAAAAAAACCTGAACTGAATGATAAAAACAACACAGGGGCAATCCATGCTGACTCCCCTGCCCTGCTTGCCGCTATCGCCCGCTTGTGGCTGGCAGGTGTTGATATTAACTGGTCAGCCCGTTATTCAGGGTTGAAAAGGTGCAGAGTGCCACTTCCAACATATCCGTTTGAACACCGCAGATACTGGATAGAGCCTGTCAGTACAAAAAGATCTGACTGCAAAAACAACAGCAGCACAGACAAGAGCACAAACAAAACCGGCAGGGAGAACAAGGACGCTGGCAAGTTTTCCAACCCTGCGGACTGGTTCTATATTCCTGTGTGGCGTGAAGCACCATTATTGAAGCAATCAGCCAGATCAAGAGAGACTGGCAAGCCAGAGCAGTCTGATAAATCACAACAATATCATCAACTTGCCGGACGCTGGCTGGTTGTCGGGGATAAAGCTGGATTTGCTGCCGAACTTGCCAAGGCAGGTGTCGAAGTTATCACTCAAACAGCAACAGTTACAAGCAAAGCAGCAAAGATCGATAAAACGACAGTGACCGATAAAACAGCAAAGAGAAGCAAGGCAGAAAAAATCGACAAGACAACAGAGACTGACTGGAGCAACCTGATTAACTGGAGTAATCTCCTTGATGAACTTGAAGCTGAAAACAGGTTTCCTGACCATATAGTCTATTTGGGCTTGCTCGGAGAGACTCCTGCACTCAATATAGATGAGGATCGAGACGATGAATGGCTCAAAGCCGGATTTCATTCAATTGTCGCCTTGAGTCAGGCATTGAGCCGCCGTGCATTTACTGATAATCTTTCTCTGACTGTGGTTTCGAGCGGAGTGTTCTGTATAACCGGTACAGATAACGAAAGGCTTGAACCTGCGAAAGCCGCTGTTATCGGTCCCATGAAGGTTATCCCTCAGGAGTACTCCAACATCAGGTGCCGATTGATAGATGCCGCACTGCCTGAATCATCAGGCAACCGTGAAAGCACCTATGACAATAACGAGCGTTCAAAATGGAAGTTTGAACAATGGGCGGACA
>JADFYT010000221.1 GCA_015232935.1 Desulfamplus sp. | reverse complement strand
ACTATTGACAAATCTCTTGCTACAATAGATATAAACGTTCATGGCCATTATGCGGCCACCCCGGATTATGAAAATCAGAATGCATTTTCATGGTAGAAACAATCATGCGATTACGAATAATTATACTTGTGCTTGCCATTCTTGCACTTCTTTCTGCGTCTGCTGGCGGAGGTCTATACTATTACTCTCTGAGACAGTCTGCATTTCAACAGGAAGAAAATCATGCGTACAGAAGACTTGAGCTTCTCAACAGACAGCTCACAGCTTTACTTGCTGAACATGTCAAGCCTGTAAAGGCACTTTCCGGAATTAAAGAACTGAGAAGCTCACCAGGGCTTATACATCCTGGCATCGCTCAAAATGCTGTTTCCAGGAACAGTAACAAAATAGCCTCTAATATCAATGAGTTGATAAGTCTCAATTCAATTCTTGATAATTTTGCACATTCTCTTGATCTTGAGGCGTGCTACCTTATGGACAGTGCCGGAACCACAGTGGCTTCAAGCAATCGAGACAAACCAGACAGCTTTGTGGGAAAAAATTTTGCATTCAGGCCATATTTTATGGAAGCAGCCACAGGAAAACCTTCCACATATATAGCTGTTGGCACAACATCAAGAAAAAGGGGGATTTATTACAGCCACCCTGTATATAGCTACCGTTACGATTACGATAAGGATGGCTGGAACAATAGAAATAGCAAAATTATCGGAGTGGCTGTAATGAAAGCATCAGTAGAGCAGATTGAGTCAAAACTTTTTTCAGATTCAGAAGGCATTCTTCTGGTAACCGACCCGAATGGAGTTATTTTTATTGCAAATCGTCAGGAGTTCAAGTTTATGCTGCTATGGAAACTTGACAGACAACAGATTCAAAAAATTAACGACAGCCGTCAGTTTGGTCATATATCCTGGGTATGGACAGGTTTCTCACCATTGAACGGCAGATATGCTCTTGACAAGAACAGGGAAAAATATCTCTATTCCCAGATGTCTTTAGATGGCTACAGGGGATGGAAAATAATTCACTTGAAGAAATTCAGAGAGATTTCAAGGCAGCTTGCAGATTCATTCATAAAAATCATAGGACAAGTCGTTCTTGTCGTATTGATGTTTATTGGAATCTCGGTCTTTATTTTGTACAAAAAGGCAATCCAGGAAATTCTCAGGAGAAAAAAAGCTGAAAACGAGCTTAAAATCAACGAGGAACGCTACAGGCATATTTACCATAAAACCCCTGTCATGCTGCACTCCATAGACACACAAGGAAACATAATAGGAGTAAGCGACTTCTGGCTTGAAAAGATGGGCTATGCAAGAGAAGAGGTTATTGGAAAAAAATTGACAGATTTTTACAACAGCGATTCCAAAAGATATGCAGAAGATGTTATTTTCCCCTATTTCTTTGAAACCGGCTTCTGCAAGGACGTGCCTTATACATATATAAAAAAAGATGGGGGCAAGATCGAGATTCTGCTTTCATGTTACGGAGTTCGCAATGAATATGGAAATGTTGTAAGGTCGCTTGCGGTAAGTGTTGATGTTACTGAAAAAAATCAGGTACAACATGATCTTGAGCTGGCAAGAGAGTTGCTGGCCAGACACTCTCTTGATCTTGAACAGCAGGTTGAAGAGCGAACAGAGGAACTAAAGAGAGTTCAAAACCAGTTGCGCAAACTTTCCGGAAATATAATGGCTGCACATGAAAACGAACGCCGTGCGGTTGCAAGGGAACTGCACGATCATCTTGGCCAGATATTGACGGCTCTTAAGATGGACGGAGTGTGGCTTGAACGATACCTTGAACCTGTAGATCATAATGCTGCAAAAAGGGCAGCCCGCATCTGCTCATTGATTGATGACACCATTTTTGATGTAAGGGCAATGGCATTCCGGTTAAGACCTGGACTACTGGACGACCTTGGACTTGTGGATGCTCTGGAATTTCTGACCCGGGACTTTGAGAAACGATCAGAGGTCTGGTTTCTGTTTCGCCATACAGACATTCCAGAGATAGACGATACTGTGGCAACAGCTCTTTACCGTATTGTCCAGGAGGCGATCACAAACGCCATGAAACACGCAAAAGCAACAGAGATATCCATTGACCTCTCTTTAGATGACAATAACCATCTTTTGCTGACAGTTGAAGATAATGGATGTGGTTTTTCGTCAATCGGAAACAAGGAGTATCACGGACTTGGGCTCACTGGCATGAAAGAGCGTGCAACTCTTGCCGGAGGAACTCTTGAAATATTTTCAGCCATTAACCAGGGAACCAGGATTACATGCCATCTCGATCTAAACGCTCGTGGCAAAGAATCAGCCATTTCCGACCATGAAAATCAATATCTGTTTTTAAAATCAAAGGAGATTGCAATGAGAGAACGCAACAATGATTAAAGTGCTTCTGGCTGATGATCATAAAATTGTGAGGGAAGGGCTACGGAGAATAATAGAAGAGAGCGGGGAAATGGAAGTTGTAGCTGAAGCTGCTGACGGCAATGAGGCCATACAGAAAACAATGAAATTCAAACCAGATGTCGCGGTTGTCGATATATCCATGCCTCCTGGCATGGATGGACTTGAGGTTGTCTCACGGCTTAAGTTTCAAATTCCTTCAATACCGGTTCTTATTCTGACCATGCACGATGAGGAGCAGTATGTTGTCAGGGCTGTAGAGGCTGGTGCCATGGGCTATGTAACAAAGCAGGCTGCACCGGAACAACTTGTGGATGCTGTAAAAAAACTATATTCCGGCGGACGATATCTTACTGAAAAGGCAGGCGAAGCCCTGGCATCACGCATTGTCAGGGGAGGAGACAGCACAAAATCCGGAGCAGAACTGCTCTCCATGCGCGAACTTCAGGTTTTACGAAAACTTGCCCTGGGGCAGACCAACCACGAGATAGCGGACAGTTACCATATCAGCGTAAAAACTGTAGATACATACAGATCAAGAATACTAAAAAAATTAAACCTGAGAAACAATGCCGAGCTTTCAAGGTTTGCCATCAAGAACAAGATCATTGAGCTTTAATGGCCTTGAAACACCTACTGATCAAGTATTTTCCAGATCAACAAGATATTGATTTTATTGATCTGAAACTCCTTTGAAATTTTTTTTTACAAGCAAACAAATCCTGGCAAATAAAGATATAATGTATCTGTGCCTATAAAATTGTAAGAAAAACTACTACACCACAATCAGAAATCCATGGATTGTTTTTTACAATTCATGGTGATAATAAGTACATTAAGCATCCTGATAATTCATGGTGATAATAAGTCAAGCATTCCTGATTTAACCCTTTTTTTCGTATTCCATATTTTACCATGAAAACACATTTTATTTTCATGATTCAAGGTGGCCTTATAACGGCCATGAAAGTTTATTCAAAAGGTCTTTTGCATGACAAATCGACACTCTATTATTTTTGTTTGCCACATTCTGTTTTTTTGTATTGCAACCCTGTCCATTGACTTGTCTGTATTGGTTACTCCCGCTTGTTCAAAGGAAAAAATCATCTTTGGCGGAGGTCCGGCAGGAGGAACTTTTCAAGTCGTGGCCAATGCCATTCAGACATTTAGACCAATCAAGGATGCAGCGGGTTTCAAGGTTCAGGTTCAGTTATCAAATGGTTCAGTTGAAAACCTGAAAAACACTGATTCCGGAATTTTTCAGATGGGCATTGTATATTCAGGAGATCTCTGGCAGGGCTCAAACGGAAAATTGTCAAATGACACATCCATTTACAGTAAGGTTATGGCCGTTGCCTATCTGTACAGTGCACCGGCACAACTTGTTGTAAAGGCAGATTCAGGGATTAAAGGCGTAAAAGATCTTGAGGGCAAAAAGGTGGGGGTCGGAAACAGAGGATCTGGAGCCCATTCGACATGCGAGCTTTTTTTCACCCACATGGGCTTATGGGATAAAATAGAAAAAAAGAATGCCGGATACAATGATGCTTCGTATGGCTTTAAAAACAATGATGTTGATGCATTCTGGGTTTTAAGTGCGTTACCATGCCCCGCTGTGACTCTGGCTGCTGAAACCAGAGAAGTCGGACTGGTCAATCTTGCTGACGATGCCAGGAAAAGCGATTTTTTAAAAGAGTTTCCCTGGTTTTCAACGGTGACGATAAAGGGGGGGGTATATAAAGGTATTGATAGCGACACCTTTTCATTTCAGGATTCTGCAATTCTGGTTGCCAGTCAGGAAGTTTCTGACGATCTGATCTATCAGATCCTCTCTGTTATATATGCTGATGACGGGCTCGCGTATCTTGCACAGCAGAATGAGAATCTAAAAGAGATGTCTGTAGCAACCGGCATTATAGGTATTGTAACCTCTCTTCATCCAGGTGCAACAAAATTCTGGAAGGAGAAGGGTATAGTTAAA
>JADFYT010000220.1 GCA_015232935.1 Desulfamplus sp. | reverse complement strand
TCCATAATTCTATAACCTTGTCCAGAGACCAGGCAGATGATCTGAAAAAGTGGATGAACGCATGGTAACCCACTGAATCCAGACACCAGAACCGACAAAAAGAGGTGACTCCCGACATCTCATGGGTTCCTATAAATCCCAGCACAACCATACAAAACATGAGCCAGGTGAAACTTCGTGAAAAAGCCTTGCGGAAAAACATCAGGCTTTGATAGATGTACTGTAGCATTTTGAATTGCTCCTTGTTGAGTGATTACTTAAAATATTGAAAAATTCAAAATACGTTCTTTTTGTTAAATGTCACGCTTTTTTTAAAAAAACTTATGACTCACGAGTTATTGAAACAATCCAGAAATTTATCAAGCTCAACATAATACAGATGCCAGTGGCCAATTAAGGGAGCATGGGAACGGGTGTTGAGCATGGCATAGTGGTGAAACCAGAATGTCTGCTCATCTTTATCACGGAACAATGTTTCTACAAGAACATGAATTCCATAAACAGGGGTCAGGTCGTCATAATTTGCATACTTGTTTTTTTCAAGCTGATCACGGTACAATCCTGCAAGGTAATACTTGGAGCGTTGCGGGTAGATTTCAGAGTAAACGACTTGTACTTCCAGATTAACCCACTGATTTGAAATTGAATCCTTTGCTCTGATATGAAGAATCCCCTGTTTCTCATTTTTAATGATTAGAGTTGTTCTCCAATAAATATTGGGCCAATAAAAACAGATAGTTACTGGGCAAAAACGCGTTGCAACACCTATAAAAACTTATTGAGGAACATCTCTAGTACTCCAACCTTGAAGAGATGTTGCAGAAGGGAGTCAGAGAAGACCTGAATTCGGCTGCTCCAGGCTAAAGCTATGAGCCAGGTTGTTCAAGCCTCTTTAAAGGGCTTTTATCTTTCAACCTATAGTTTTTAGCCCACGGCTGTGAAATTGCTGTTTACAGCAAACTTGTATCAGTTCTGAACTGACATCCACGCTCTTTCAAGGGACTCAAACATGTTCTGCAGGTGATCAATGCTTTTATCAATCAGGCCAGTTTTTTCAGAAACTGGTTGTTTCAGAATTCGCTGCAAGAGCTGGATTTTCCCGATGAGTTCTCCTTCAAGTCTTCCTTCAACCCTTCCTTCCAGTTTTCCTTTTTGTATCCCCTCTTTTATTCCTTCCTCTCTTCCGATTCTTTCCGCAGTTGTTATATAAGGCATTTTCTTGTCCTCCTCATACTCTTTATGTCGTGTATTGAATTTGTTTGCCAACGATTCCGGCAATCCCATGAGCCAGTCAATGAAACGGTAAAGATTCAGTATCTGCTCTTTAGTATAATTTCGCTCATAAAGCATTCGGGTCAGTTTCCATTTCCAGTCATATCTTGTTTGCGAGTCATGCTTTGATGCCTGTGTCATCAGATGTGCTGCTGTTATCAGTGCAAACGGATTTGACTGGCTCAAGAACAAAGCATTGCCTTTGTCGTATCACTGGATTATATTAATAAAAAGAGTTCATTGAATCAACAGCAAAGGGAAAACAGATGACAGAACATCCGGATTATGACTCACCGTGGAAAAACATCCTGGACCGTTTTTTTGAAGAATTTCTCTCTTTCTTTTTTCCGGATGTCCATGCTGGTATTGACTGGGACAGAGGATACAGCTTTTTTGACAAAGAACTGCAAAAAATTGTAAAAGATGCAGAAACAGGCAGACGTTTTGCTGATAAACTGGTTAGTGTTTACGCGGGTGATGGTCGTGCACTCATGGTTCTTGTCCATGTTGAGATCCAGGGAAAAATGGAGAGTGACTTTGCCGAGCGGATGTATGTTTACAACTATAGAATTTATGATAAGTATAAAACGTCTGTGGTCAGCCTTGCCGTGCTTGCCGATGCGTCACCGGCCTGGAAGCCTGATCATTACGGGTATGATCTGTGGGGTTTCAGGTTGCGGATGGATTTTCCAGCTGCAAAGCTGATTGAGTATAATGACTTTGAAGCACTTGATAGAAATCCCAATCCCTTTGCCATAGTTGTGATGGCACACCTGAAGACTCTTGAGACCCGTCATGACAGTCGGAAACGCTATGACTGGAAGTGGAATATCACATTAAAATTGTATGACAAGGGATTTGCAAAGCAGGACGTTATTGAACTCTTTTTGTTTATCGACTGGATTATGTTTCTTCCGGATGAATTAAAAAGGAGTTTTGCACAGAAAATTATCGCTTATGAGGAGGAGAAAAAAATGCTTTTTATAAGTAGTGTTGAAGAATTGGGGATTGAGAAGGGGATTGAGAAAGGAATTGAGAAGGGAATTGAGAAGGGAATTGAGAAGGGAATTGAGAAGGGAATTGAGAAGGGAATGAAAGAGATGGTTCTCGAAGCTCTTGCTACAAAATTTATTGAAGTCCCTGAGATTATCACAAACCGCTTATATTTGGTAGAAGATCAGAAAACGTTGAAACTGTTGCTTAAAAAAGCCATTTTGTGTAATAGTATTGAGCAGTTTAATGCTGAAATGAGTTTATTGTACTGACTTCTGAGGGAAAACGGAGGACAGACTTATTTAATAATGCATGTTGATGTGTGAAGTGGGTTATCTCCCCAAAAAAAGTAAATAACACCCAAATTGAGCTGCTCCCACTCTCAGCGAATGCCGTGTAATTTCAGATGTTATCCTCCTTCCTAAGAGCCAGTTTAAAAACTCAAAGTCTCTAAAGGTAACCTGAAAAAACAGAGATTAATATAAAGATAATATAAAAACCCGGAAGGCTGTTTGAGTAATCATGCTTAAATTTAAAGTATCACAAAAATGCCCGGATACCCGTGCACGCACGGCAGTTATTACAACTTCACACGGAGAGATAAAAACCCCTGTTTTCATGCCTGTAGGAACTCTCGGGAGCGTGAAATCTGTCTCGGTTGAAGAGTTGAAAGATTGTGAAGCACAGATAATTCTTGGCAACACATATCATCTTTATTTAAGACCAGGATACGATGTTATTAAACACTTGAAGGGATTGCATGAATTTATGAACTGGGATAGGCCCATTTTGACCGACAGTGGTGGATTTCAGTTCTTCTCTCTTGCAAAACTTGCAAAATTTACTGATGAAGGGGTCTTTTTTCAGTCTCACATTGATGGTTCTGCTCACAAGTTCACACCGGAAAAAGCTGTTGAGATTCAAACTATCCTTGGTTCTGATATTATGATGTCTCTGGACTGGTGCATCGGACATCCTGCCACAAAAAACCAGAGCATGGAGGCACTGAAGAAAACCACTGCCTGGGCAAAAAGAGGGCTGGATTTCTGGAGGTCACAATGTTCAGGCTCATCAGAATCCATACCATCAATCTCCCTGTCATCTCAATCGCCAATGCCAACATCTGCGTATGGATTGCCAAACTCCCTGTTTGGCATTGTGCAGGGTGGAATGTATAGAGAATTAAGGACAATTTCGGCAGAACAGCTTATTGAACTTGATTTTCCGGGTTATGCTGTCGGGGGCTTAAGCGTAGGCGAGCCTACAGAGCTGATGTATGAAATTGCCGACCACACTGTGCCTCTGCTCCCTTATGACAAACCCCGATATGTGATGGGTGTCGGTACTCCTGAAAACCTTGTTAAAATGGTAGGCATGGGGGTTGATATGTTTGACTGCGTGATGCCGTCCCGAAATGCCAGAAACGGTCAGTTGTTTACACAACAGGGAACAATCAACATTTCAAATTCAGGGTTCAGACTTGATGCTGAACCAATTGACAGAAGCTGCGATTGCTATACATGCAAAAATTATTCAAGAGCTTATCTGCGGCATCTTTACAAATCACGGGAACTGCTTTCATACAGGCTTAATACCATCCACAATCTCCATTTTTATCTGAATCTTATGCAACAAATACGTCAAGCCATTGAAGGATGTTATTTTTCTGAATTCAAAGCCGCGTTCTGTTCGTCACAGCAGAAATTTTCTTAGACGTCAGGCTTCGTCATCCTTCCATATCTTATTAAAAACAGGGCATGTTTCATATCACCGCAACAGTATAGACTTCCAGAAAAGACTTTTTATCTCGCCCTGAGCTAAAGCTCTGGGCTAATTTTACTCAAGCCCCCTTAAGGGGGCTTCTCTTAAGAGTTAGCCGAGGGCTTTAGCCCTACGGCGGTATGGATACAAAAATCTCTTTTTGCCAATTTAATTATCTGTAAAACTATAGTTTGCACTTTTTTTGAGAAAATCCCCTGAAAATGGGAATGAGGCTAAAGAGAGTGTAAACCAGCAAATGAAACATGCCTTTTTTTGAAGGAATCCTCTAAAAATGAGATTGCGGCTACAATAAGTAATAGCCTAAAAATTTCTTCCTGTTACTCAAATCATAATTATTTGATATTATTATCATATTAAACTATA
>JADFYT010000021.1 GCA_015232935.1 Desulfamplus sp. | reverse complement strand
ATGCAGGGGCTTATTTTTGTCTGCGGCAGGTATGAAGGCATTGATGAGAGAATATGCAGTGAATTTGTGGATGAGGAGATCTCTATCGGGGATTATGTGATGACCGGAGGAGAACTTGCTTCCATGGTTATAATGGATGCTGTTATAAGGCTTTTGCCCGGAGTTCTTGGGGGAGATGCCTCGGCTGAAATGGACTCTTTCAGAAACGGCAGGCTGGAACACGCCCACTACACAAGACCATCTGTATTTGAATCAAATGTGGTTCCTGATATATTGCTTTCCGGTAATCACATGAAGATTGAAGAGTGGAGAAGAGACTCCTCACTTAAAAGAACTTTTCTCAAACGACCGGATCTTTTTGAGAAAACAGGTTGCCTTGATCAGGAAAAGCATATTTTAAAACAGTGGCATCATGAGCTCAAGCAATGGTGTGAAGATCTTGAGGCACTTTTGTACTGAATATCGCATGGCTGGATTTAATGTACAGTTTTCCATAAACGTCTTTTCATCCTTCCTTTCCTGTTAGTTCGACAAGTACAGTAACCGGAAAGCTCAGGTCGGCAGAGTTCCAAAAAACCATATGTTGAAAGTTGAAAAAAAATTGCTTGATAATTTATATATCGCTCTTATTCATCATCCTGTATCCAACAAAAAGGGTTCGACAATTGCATCTGCCCTTACAACTATTGACATGCACGACATAGCGAGGGCGTCAATGACATTTGGGGTAAGAGGCTTTTATGTTGTAACTCCGCTTATGGATCAGCAGGTACTTGCCCATGAAGTCATTGAGCACTGGACAGGCGGGATTGGAGGAGAGTTAAATCCATTCAGAAAAAGAGCACTTGAGTTAATCAGGGTAGTGTCAACTTTTGAAGATGCCTTGCAAGAGATATCTGACGAACGCAAGCAACCTGTTGTTACGGTAGCCACAAGTGCCGCAAAGCATGATAATGCTGTTACTGCTACCGAGCTTGCAGAAAAAATGTCTGGAAATACAGGATCAAGCCAGATAACAGGTCAAAGCCAGATAACAGGTCGAGGTCAGATAGCGGCTTTTGAAAACAATAACAGTATTGATTCTTATATGATCGCATTTGGTACGGCATGGGGCTTATCCAGGGATTTTATAAGCAACTGCGATGTCATTCTGGAACCTGTTTATGGAATAAGCGGATATAATCATCTTTCGGTTCGATCGGCTGTTTCCATTATTCTGGATAGAATTTGTCATAGTCTGTCATATAAATTGTAGTCTGTCATGTAATTGCAAGTCTCGTAAAAAGTCTGAAATTAGTATTTTTGAACACAACAACCCATTGATTTTATCGAACGCCTGTTTTGGCAAATTGACTTTTTACGAAGTCATCATGTAATTTGGATTTGAAAATTTGTAGCGTGAAATACATGTTGTTTTTCATGATTCGGGCCGGCCAAGGTACGGCTATGTCCGTTTAGTATATTATAGTACATATGGAGGAAGATATAATGAATGTGATTCATCAGTTGGAAATGGAACAGTTACGCCTTGATCTACCGGATTTCAGGGCAGGGGATACAGTAAAGGTTCACGTCAAGATCACCGAAGGTGAAAAAGAGCGTATTCAGGCCTTTCAGGGTGTTGTAATAAAAAGAAACAAAGGTCTTGCCAGTGCACGCTTTACAGTAAGAAAAATATCTGGTGGCGTGGGAGTTGAGAGAATTTTTCCCATGAACTCACCCTCGATTGATAAAATTGAAGTTATTACCAGAGGTACTGTTCGCAGATCCAGAATATACTATCTAAGAAATCTTAGAGGTAAAGCTGCCAGAATCAAGGAAAAACGTGATATCTGATATCCGGATGTGGTCATTTGAAGACAGGGCAGCGTCAAGGGGATACAATTATATAGCAGGCCTGGATGAGGCTGGCAGGGGGCCCCTTGCCGGCCCTGTTGTCTCTGCGGCAGTAATACTTCCACGGTCTTTTTCCTGCCCCGGTATTGCTGATTCCAAAAAGCTTACCCCTTTGAAAAGAGAAAAATTCTACTCTGTTATAATGGAAGAGGCTGTTGCTGCCGCAACGGCCTTTGCTGCTTCTGAAGAGATTGATGTTATAAATATTCTTCAGGCATCTCTTCTGTCCATGAAACGGGCTGTTAAGAAACTGTCACTTTCTGATGGCAGTCAGCTAATCCCTGATTACCTTCTTGTTGACGGGATATTTACCATTGAGAGTGAGGGGATAGATCAGGAAGCCATTGTTCATGGAGACGCCCGATCCGTATCCATTGCTGCCGCATCAATTCTTGCTAAGGTTACAAGAGACAGGGTCATGCAGCAGCTGCATCTTGAATATCCCTGTTATGGATTTGACAGGCACAAGGGATATCCAACCAAAGCACATAAAGAGGCCATTGTGGTTCATGGCCCCTCTCCGGTTCACAGAAAGACATTCAAAGGCGTTAGAGAATTTATGTGATGGAGAGCTTATCCATGCGATTTGGACAGAAGGCGGAAGAGGCCGCAGCTATTTTTCTTGAAGGGCGGGGCTACAAAATACTTGAGAGAAACTACAGAACCAGATTGGCAGAAATTGACATTATTGCCTCATGTAGTGACAATTTAAATAGCACATTTTGTATAGATGCTTTAAATCAGAACACGCCCTGTCGCGATACACTGGTTTTTATTGAGGTCAAGGCAAGAAACTCCACTCGTTACGGTCTGCCCTCTGAAGCTGTTTCAGTGTCAAAGCAGAAAAAAATAATTTCTGCAGCCCTCCACTATCTTAGAGAACACAAAATTGCAGATACAAGAATCAGGTTTGATGTTATGACAATGCTCTTCCAGAATGGTCATTATCAGATAAAGATTATACCCAATGCGTTTGATGGCGTCTGATTTGTGGATCGTCTGAAGGTGTCTGGTTTGTGGATAAGGATGTCAGGGTCTGCCAAGCTTGCAGAGAGAGATGCCCGATTTGCAAGGAGAGATATCTGGCTAAAAAAAGGAGTCCGGTATGCAGGAAGCCACCCTTTATATAGTTGCAACCCCTATTGGAAATCTTGAAGATATTACCTTCAGGGCAGTCAGGATTCTTGAGGAAGTCAAACTTATTGCTGCCGAGGATACAAGGCATACTGCAAAACTTCTCTCCCATTACAATATCACAACCCCTGTCGTCTCCTGCCATGAGCACAATGAAGAGTCAAGAATCGGCACTATTGTCGGAAAATTATCACAGGGCCTGGATGTGGCACTGGTTTCTGATGCGGGTACACCCCTGATATCAGATCCTGGCTACAGAGTTGTCAAAGGTATTCTTGATGCGGGTTTTAAGGTGATTCCCGTTCCAGGCCCGTGTGCCGCTATAGCAGGATTGAGTGTATCCGGTCTTCCAACAGACTCTTTTGTTTTTGCCGGTTTTCCAAATAGAAAGCAGGGCAGGCGCAGATCAGAGCTTGATCAGTTGCTTGAGGCATTAAAAGATAAAAAACCCACTATTATATTTTATGAGTCTCCTCACAGAATAGTCAGGCTTGTTGAGGATGTTCTGTCAGTTATGGGCGACAGGCCGGCAATGATGGCAAGAGAGATAACCAAACATTATGAGGAGTATTTAAGGGGGACATTGTCTGGTATCCTTTCAGTTTTGCAATCAAGGCCATCCATAAAAGGAGAGTGTGCCCTGTTTGTTGGCTGGAATACAATTGCTGGATCAAGCCCGATAAAAGTATCGGTTTCAGCTTCACAAACAATCCTTGTTGGCGGGTTGGATCAACCATCTTTGGAGTCTGACCCTGAATTTTCGCAAAATACTTTCAATGAGATTGACAGCACTATTATAGCCGCACTTGAATCATCTCAAATCAGGACATCAACGCTTGCCAAAAAACTTTCCCGTAAATACAATATTCCGCGCCAGGATATATACAACCGGATTGTAAGACTCCAGCACCATTCATAAACACTGTTCATTGTCTAATTATCCCTTGACAAATATATCAAGATTCAATTAGTTATTGTGTGGTTTTGATTTTGTTATGATAATATGGTCAAAAAGGAGCGGTTTTTCTGCCGCTCCATACGAATATAGGGTATAGATATCCATACGATTTACCATAAGATTATGCCCATACGATTTTTAGTAGATAACGACTCTATTTTAAAGCATATGTTCAAATTCGCCAATGCTCGCATTTGGTTTTGATCACGTCCATTTTTTTTGTTTGCGAAATCTATATTATATTAACCTGACCGCTTTTTCGGAGGTGCACCTATGCAGTTTAGAAGAAGGTTTGAAGCTGGTGAATTCGCCTGTCTGGTTCAAATTGAACCGCCCAAGGGGACAGATGTTTCATCAATGGTTAAGAACGCAGTAAATGTCAAAGGGGTTGCTGATGCCTTCCTCCTGCCCGAGATGGGTAACGCGGTGATGCGTATGAGCTCTCTTGGTGCAGCCCTTGTGCTTCAGAAAAAGGGGCTTGATACTGTGGTCCAGGTCAGTTGCAGGGACAGAAATCGCCTTGCTCTTCAAGGTGATGTTCTTGCCGCGGCAGCCTGCGGTATAAATACTTTGATGGCAGTGACCGGAGAAGATCCAAGTTTTGGAGATCACCACACAGCAAAGGCGGTTTACGATGTGACTCTGGATGAATTACTGAAGGGCCTCAAAGGTATGGAGAAGGGGCGTGACATGGCAGGTGTTGAACTTTCAGGCACTCCTGATTTTTTAAAGGGTTCAACTCTCAATACATGCCTTAGAGGGGCAGAGCGTGAAAATGAGCTGGACAAGATGAAAAGGATGATTGATTCAGGAGTATCCTTTTTTGTGACCCAGCCTCTTTTTGAGTTCTCCATGACCCAGCCTTTTTTAAAAACAGCCCAGAAGAACAATGTCAGGATTCTGCCTACGGTTCTTCTTCTGAAATCTCTTGGCATGGCAAGATATATGGCCAGAAATGTCAACCAGGTCAACATTCCTTCAACTGTTGTTGACAGGGTTGTTAACGCATCTGACAAGGTAAGGGAGTGCACAAGGATAGCAAGGGAACTTATTGAAGCTGTAAAGGCCGAAGGGTATGGTGGTGTTAATGTATCGACTCTTGGATGGGAACATAAACTTCCTGAAATTCTCGGAGTGATGGAAGGGCTTAACGGATAGGAGAAGGAGTATTTAAATGTCTGAAAATGCAACTGTAAAAGATAATAATCTTGCCGGATCAGTCATGGTGCTTGGCGGTGGTATCGCCGGAATGCAGTCTGCAATTGATCTTGCAAATTCAGGTTATTATGTATATCTCGTGGAAAAATCCTACGCCATCGGGGGGATGATGGCACAGCTTGACAAGACATTCCCCACCAATGACTGCACCATGTGAGTCATCTCTCCAAAACTGGTCGAGGTCGGCCGGCATCTTAATATCGAGCTTTTAACAAATACAGAACTTATTGCCCTTGATGGCGAACAGGGCAATTTCACAGCCCGCATAAAGCAGAACCCCCGTTTTATTGACATATCCAAATGCACAAGCTGCGGGGAGTGTGCAAAGGTGTGCCCTGTAAGTTTTCCAAGTGAGCACAATCAGGGACTTGCCATGCGTAAAGCTGCTTTCAAGCAGTATGAACAGGCAATTCCAGGGGCTTACGGGATTTCAAAAAGATCAACAGCTCCTTGTAAGGCTACATGTCCCGCACATGTAAGTATTCAAGGATTTGTGGCTCTTATGAATCAGGGCAAATACAGAGAAGCTCTAAAGCTGTTCAAGGATGAGCATCCGTTCCCGGGTGCCTGCGGGCGCGTCTGCCATCATCCGTGCGAAGGCGTCTGCACAAGAGGAGATGTGGAAGAGCCTCTGGCTATCCAGTATCTTCACAGGTTTTTGGCAGATACTGATTTCGCATCTGCTAATCCTTATATCCCCGATGTTCCTGAAATCGCGGACAAACGGGATGAAAAGGTCGCTATCGTAGGGTCTGGCCCTGCTGGTCTGACAGCAGCATACTATATGGTTCAAAAGGGATATGGAGTCACAGTTTTTGAAAAGCTGCCTGTAAAAGGCGGCATGATGGCTGTGGGAATTCCTGAATATCGTCTGCCGGACAAAGAGCTGCAAAGAGAGATCAAAATCATTGAACAGATGGGAGTCGAGATAAAGACCAACATTGAGTTTGGTAAGGATATCACCCTTGATAGCCTTGAAAAGGAGGGTTACAGCACTCTGTTTCTTGCTACCGGACTTCATGGAAGCCGTGGACTCGGAGTTCCTGGTGAAAACCTTGAAGGTGTTCTCAAAGGTGTCAATTTCCTGAGAGAAGCAGCCATTAACAACTGTGAAGCAAGGAATGAACAAGGTGAACCGCTTACCAACAGCTGTCAGCCGCTTTTGGGCAAGGTTGTTGTAATAGGTGGCGGAAATGTCGCTGTTGATGTCGCCCTTACCGCCCGTCGTCTTGGCTCCAAAGATGTTACCATGGTCTGTTTAGAAGAGCGGGTTAAAATGCCTGCGTGGGATTATGAGGTTGAAGAGGCACTTGAAGAGAAGGTTAATATCGTAAATAGTCGTGGCCCGGTACGTTTTCTCTCAAAGGATGGCTCTTCCGTTCCTGCCGGGGAAGTCAAGACAGGGGCTTCTGTCGGATCTGTAGAGTTTAAACGCTGTACTGCCGTATTTGATGAACAGGGACGTTTTAATCCTCAGTATGACGAGACAGACCTTATAACCATTGATGCGGATTACGTTATTGTCGCAATTGGCCAGATGGCTGAACTTGAATTTGCAAACGCTCAATCTATATCTGTTACGCCAAGAGGAGGCCTTGAGGCTGATCCGGTAACTTTACAAACTCCAATCCCCTGGGTGTTTGCGGGCGGCGATGTCTTTTACGGACCAAAATCTGTTGTAGATGCTGTTGCTTCCGGCAAAATTGCCGCTGACAGCATGCACAGATTCATACAGGGCGAAGATTTAGCGTCAAAAGAGTTATCCGGCGACTTGGTGGCAGAGCGTAAAAAACAACTTGAGTATGAAAAACCGGATATATCAGAAGCATTAAAAGGGAAAAAACAGCCTCGGATTCATCCGGGCAAGATTGATGTTGAGAGCAGGGAAGGCAATTTTTGTGAAATCAACTGCGGCCTGACAGAAGAGGATATACTCAAAGAAGGGGCAAGATGCCTTTCGTGCGGTATATGCTCTGAGTGTTATCAATGCGTTGAGGCATGCCTTGCAGGAGCTATTGACCACTGCCAGCAGGTTGTTCACAAGGATCTTGCTGTAGGTTCTGTAGTGATGGCCTCAGGAAGCCAGCCGTTTGATCCGTCAAAGCTTAGCGACATATACCTTTACAAGCGATCTCCCAATGTTATGACAAGCCTTGAATTCGAGCGGATTTTGAGTGCGGGCGGCCCGACCATGGGGCATCTTGTCAGACCCTCGGATCAGAAAGAGCCTGAAAAGATAGCCTGGCTTCAGTGCATAGGTTCAAGGGATAACAACAAGTGCGGCAATGGCTACTGCTCATCTGTCTGCTGCATGTATGCCATCAAGGATGCCATGATTGCCAAAGAGCATTCGCATAAGGATCTGGACTGCGTAATCTTTAATATGGACATACGTACCTTTGGCAAGGATTATGAGAAATACTACATGCGGGCAAGGGATGAACAGAAGGTGCGTTTTGTCAAATCCAGAATCCACTCTGTGGATGAGGATCGGGAGACCGGAAATCTTCTTTTGAACTATGTTGACGAGGCAGGCAATATCCACAAAGAGTCGTTTGATATGGTGGTGCTCTCCGTGGGCCTCATGATTTCCGAGCAGAACCGTGCACTTGCTACAACCATTGGTGTTGAGCTTGACAAATATGGATTTGCAAAAACATCTGTATTTAATCCTCTTGCAACTACAAGACCCGGAGTCTTTGTCTCTGGTGTTTTCCAGGGGCCAAAAGATATCGCGTCCTCAGTAACCGAGGCAAGCGGTGCCGCGTGTGCCGCTGGAATCGAGTTGATTCAGGCACGCAACAGCTGCACTAAAACCGTGGAGGTCGTAGAAGAGAGAGATGTCTCGGAAGAAGAGCCAAGAATCGGGGTCTTTGTCTGTAAATGCGGCATAAATATCGCGGGAATTGTTGATGTGGATGCGGTATCAGCTTATGCCTCAACACTTCCAGGGGTTGTCTATACCGGAGAAAATCTCTTTACCTGTTCACAGGATGCCCAGGACAGCATGAAGGCCATTATAAATGAGCATCAGCTTAACCGTGTGGTTGTAGCATCCTGCACTCCAAAGACTCACGAAGGTATATTTATGGATACCCTTGAGAAGAGCGGTTTGAACAAATATCTCTTTGAAATGGCAAATATCCGCAATCAAAACTCGTGGATGCACTACCATGAGCCTGAAAAGGCAACCGGCAAGGCAAAAGATCTGGTCAGAATGGCTGTTGCAAGAGCCGCAACCCTTGTTCCCCTGCATGAAAAAAAGATAACCGTGACTGTCCGGGCATTGGTAATTGGCGGCGGTGTCGCAGGAATGACGGCAGCCAGGGGACTTGCTGATCAGGGCTTTGATGTTGTTCTTGTAGAGAAGGAGGCCGCGCTTGGCGGTCTTGCTAACCAGCTTTACAACACCATTGAAGGAGCCAATATCCGTAAGTATGTGAAGAAACTCGCGGCAGAAGTTGAGGCACACGAAAAGATCCAGGTGCTCAAACAGTCTCTTATAGTTGATTTTACCGGATACAAGGGCAACTTTACCACAGAAGTTCTTGTCGGTCCTGGTATGTATGAGCGCAAAATTGAGCATGGTGTTCTGATTATTGCAACCGGTGCTACGGAATATGTTCCGGATGAATATCTCTACACGCAAAGCGACAGGGTTGTTACCCAGCTTGAGCTTGGTCATCGACTCGAAGAGCAGGGTGCTGATGATCTAAACCAGGTTGTGATGATCCAGTGCGTGGGTTCCAGAAACGAGAAAAACCCCAACTGTTCAAGAATATGTTGCCAGGGAGCTGTCAAAAATGCACTTCACATCAAGGAACTCAACCCTGATGCTGATGTATTTATCCTTTACAGGGATATGCGCATGTATTCAATGCTCGAAGAGTATTATACCCAAGCAAGAAACAAGGGAATTCTGTTCTTCCGGTTTGATTCTGAAAATCCTCCTGTGGTTGAGAAAAACAGCGACGGCAGCGACACCTTGACAGTCACATTCACAGACCATGTTCTTGGCAGAAAGGTTGCTGTAGACGCAGATCTTGTAACATTGAGTGCCGGAGTTCAGGCTGCCGATACCGAGGAGCTTTCAACAATTCTCAAGACCGGACGAAACAGGGAGGGCTTCTTTATAGAGGCACATGTCAAGCTCAAGCCGGTTGAGGCTGCCACAGAGGGTGTTTTTATCTGCGGAACAGCACATAGTCCAAAGCTGATAACAGAGACAATAGTTCAGGCCATGGCTGCCGCGTCAAGGGCAACCACATTCTTGTCTCAGGATCATCTGACCCTGTCCGCTGTTACTGCTGAAGTTAATCCTGAAAACTGTGCGTCGTGCCTTATCTGCGTCCGTTCATGTCCATACAATGTGCCAAGGATAAATGATGAGGGAGTAAGCCAGATTGACCCTGCTCTATGTCATGGATGCGGTGTGTGTGCATCAGAATGTCCGGCAAAAACAATCAAGCTGAACTGGTATGAGGATAATCAATTGCTAAGCAAGGTAGAATCCTTGCTTGAGGGGGTAATTTAAGATGACAAACGAGTTAGAGACGGTCGCTGACGCAGTTGATGTTGAACCTGTCACGGATGCCGTTGATTTTGAGCCGGTAATTCTTGCCTTCTGCTGTAACTATTGAGGATACTCTGCTGCGGACCTGGCAGGTTCCATGAGATTGAAGTGTCCCGCAAATTTCAGAATTATCCGTCTTCCCTGCACTGGAAAGATTGATGTAATTCATATTCTGAGGGCATTTGAAAAAGGTGCGGATGGTGTCTATGTGGTGGGCTGCATGGAGGGCGATTGCCACTTCAAGAGCGGTAACTTTCGTGCGAGAAAGAGAGTTGAACAGGCGGCAAAAATCCTTGACAAGATCGGGGTGGGGGGAGAAAGGGTCAAGATGTACAACCTCTCGTCAGGAGAGGGGCCTCTTTTTGCTCAATACTCCATTGAGATGGATAAAAAGATTCGTGAGCTTGGACCAAACCCTGTTAAAGTCGCACTTCAGGCCAAAAAAAATGCCGCCTGAAATGCAAGATAATACTCAATAGAGACGCATTGCCGTGCGTCTCTCTACATGATTTATATAAAAACATGAGGTTTTACAGATGATAATAGCAAGTAAAAAGCCCATTGAAGAGATTATACAAGAGGTTAAGGACTACAAGCGACTCCTGATACTTGGATGCAATGAATGTGTTACGGTGTGTGAGGCCGGTGGTAAAAAAGAGGTTGAGGTTCTTGCCTCTGCCTTGAGAATGCATTTTATCAAGGCGGGCAAGGAAAAGAAGATTGACGAAAGAACCCTGGAGCGTCAGTGTGACCATGAATACCTTGAAGAGATCAGGGATGTCATTGATCAGTATGATGCCGTACTCTCCCTTGCGTGTGGGGTCGGAGTTCAGTTTACAGCGGAAAAATACCACTCGACACCCCTGCTTCCGGGAGTAAATACCTGCTTTCTCGGCGCGAACGAGCAAAGAGGTCTTTGGACAGAGAGATGCCAGGCATGCGGTTCGTGTGTTCTTGCCCGTACAGGCGGCATATGCCCTATTTCAAGATGTGCCAAACGTGTAATGAACGGACCTTGCGGAGGTTCAGGTCGCGGAAAGTGCGAAATAAACAAGGAACTCGACTGTGCATGGCAGCTCATTATCGACAGGTTAAGAGATCTTGGACGACTTGATGATTATGAAATTGTGGCACCTATCAAGGATTGGTCAACAGAACGGGCAGGCGGACCCAGAAAAGTTGTCAGGGAGGATGTACAGGTATGAGCTTAAGAACATTGGATGAATTAAAAGCCTCAGGCGAACTTAGAACATCAAGCAAACTAGAAAAGATTTTCAAGATGGGACACCTTGCGGTCACATCTGAATGCGGTCCTCCCAGAGGCAGCGACCCAAAAGCTGTAACTGAAAAGGCAGAGATGATCAAGAATCATGTGGATGCCATAAATACTACGGATAACCAGACAGCCGTAACAAGGATGAGCTCGCTTGCCGCATGTATCCATCTGAAACAGATGGGACTGGAGCCGGTTCTCCAGATGGTTACAAGAGACAGAAACAGAATAGCTCTGCAGAGCGATATCCTTGGAGCCGCATCATTTAACATCAATAACATGCTGTGCCTGAGCGGTGATCACCAGAGTTTCGGAGATTGCAAACAGGGTCAGAATGTCCATGACCTTGACTCCATGCAGTTGATTCAGACAGTCAGAAGAATGAGAGATGAAGGAAAGTTTCTCGGAGGCGACGATATCAAGCGTCCGCCAGATATCTTTGTAGGTGCCGCAGCAAATCCGTTTGCCGATCCTTTTGAGATAAGGGTTCCAAGACTTGCAAAGAAGATTGCGTGCGGAGCTGAATTTATTCAGACACAGTGCATCTACAATCTTGACAAGTTCGAGGAGTGGATGCGAAGAGTCAGGGAGAGAGGACTGCATGAAAAGGTGTTTATCATGGCGGGCATGACTCCCATGAAATCGGCAGGCATGGCAAAGTATATGAAAAACCGCGTGCCTGGAATGGATGTGCCTGATGAAGTTATCGCCCGTCTTTCAGGAGTGCCAAAAGAGAAGCAGGCCCAGGAGGGCATAGATATGTGCGTTGAGGCTATCCAGCGGCTAAAAGAGGTGGAGGGAATTTCAGGCTTCCATATCATGGCGATAGAGTGGGAGGAGAAGGTTCCGGAGATTGTTGAGAGAAGCGGGCTTTATCCGAGGCCGCAGATATAACTCAGCCAGTTTATCATAGAAGCAATAGAAGTTTGAGTAGAAAATATAATAAGAGCCTGTCTAAATATTCAGGCTCTTATTTACGTAAGATTACATTATCCCCACCGGATTTTTTTTAAGAGGAAGCAGTACAGTAAAAGTTGTGCCCTTGTTCACCTCGCTCTCCACATTTATATATCCGTTCATTGAATCAACAATACCTTTGACGATAGGCAATCCAAGTCCTGTACCTGTTATGAACCGGGTTTTTTCATTCTTGACTCTGTAAAAACGCTCAAAGATCTTGTCCATATATTTTGCATCAATTCCAAAGCCGTTATCTTTAACCTTTACACGGATATTGTTTCCGGCAAGATCGCAATTTACATCAATCTGTCCTCCCTCCTGGGTATAGTTTATGGCGTTGGAGATAAGGTTTCCAAATACACTCTCCATTGCCATGGGATCAGCGATAATGGCTGGCAGGGGAGTCTCCGGCGTGGTTACAGCAAGAGTCTGGTTCTTTGCAATGGCTCTGGCATTCAGAAAATCGCCGATATTTCTAAGAAGATCGTCAACCTGGACAGGCTTTGGCTCTTTGGAAGACATTCCGGCTTCGATGCGAGACAGATCCAGAAGGTCTCCTATTGTGGATATAAGTGCCCTTGTTTTCTCTTTTGCCCTTGACAGCATGTATTTGTCTTCCTGGCTGACCGTTCCTTTATTGTCAACCATGTTTGCCATCATAACCATGTTGAGCTGTTCGTGGATAGTGGACAGCGGTGAACGAAGTTCATGGGAAACCTTGGCAACAAATTCAGATTTTACCTGATCTAACGCCTTCATGGTCGAGATATCTACAATATTGACTACTGCACCAAGGCACTCTTTTTTCTCTCCAAGCACAGGCCGGCATCTTACCATAAAAAATTTTTTGTTATTTCGCTCGATTTCATGAGCGGGAATATCAGCATAATCAATATATCTTCCCTTTGAAATATCCAGTACAAGAGAGCAAAGCTCCCTGTTGTCAAATATCTCTTCAAGAGTGAATTCACCTGGCTCTTTTTGAATGGGTATGTCAAGATATCTGTAACAGGCGGGATTTATAAGCACCACCTTTCCGTCCGCGTTTGTGACAATAACTCCATTGGGCAAAGACTCAATGATTGTAAGTGTCCGGCTCTGCTCTGTATGCAGATCTTCAAGGGTGCGTTTTCTCTCCTCCTGAAGTCGTCTTGTCTCTATGGCGAGTTCAAGTTTTTCCCTTGCCCTGCTTACCGCGATTCTAAGCTGATCTGGCTGATATGGCTTTGGAATAAAATTGTAGGCTCCTCGCTGCATGGCTTCAATGGCTGTCTCTACGGTTGCGTAGCCGGTTATGACAATAACAAGAATCCCTCTTTCCAGAGCCATGATCCTTTTTAATACTTCCATGCCATCCATACCAGGCATTTTCATGTCCAGAAGAACAATGGCAACCGGTTCTTTTTCAATGAGATCAAGTCCGTCCTCGCCCCTTGGTGCAAGGAATACCTCAAAATCCATTCTGGAAAGAATCCTTCTGGCACCATCTCTGAGACTTGGCTCGTCATCAATCACCAGAATTTTGCGGGGGTCAATTTTTTCCACTGCTCATATCTCCTTTGTCTCTTTTGGTCTTCAAAGTTGCGTCATATGGTATTCAGAGCTTTAAGAAATTCAGCCGGTTCAACATCAATTCTTGTCCAGAGCATAAGTGTGCGTCGTGCAGAGTGGGCAAGAGGTGCGACTCCGTCAATAAAGGGGACACCAAGTCTCAACGCTTTTTGCTGCCATATGTTGTTTGTACGACCATAGTTTAGATCAATGATCATTTCGCACTCCTTAAAATCCTGCTTTTCAAGGAACTGTGTGAATTCGGGTGAGTCATCAGGAGAGGAGATCGGAGTGGTATTAATTACAATATTTGCAACAGGAGCATGTCTGGCCATTATCTCAAGCGATGTGGCACTGCCACCTATTTTGCGGATAATGTCGTCAACTCGTGGTACTGTCCTGCCTGATATCTGTATGGAGGCTGCCCTTAACCAGTTTAAAATAAACACAACCGCTCTTGAGCCGCCACCTGAACCAAAGACAATGGCCTTCTTGTTTGTCGCGTTGAATCCTTTTTCTTCAAGAGTATCCATAAATCCTATGGCATTGGTGTTGTAACCTTTCAGGTCTTCACCATTGCGGATGATTGTATTTACAGCACCGATAATATTAGCCCCTTCAGACAGGATTTTCATGTACGGGATGACAGAGGATTTGTATGGAATGGTTACATTGGCACCGTCAATGTTTAATGATTTAAGGCTTTGCATCGCAGCACCAACCTGATCTGGAAATACCTTGAACGGGACATATGCTGCACTGATGCCAATGCGTTTGAATACGGCTGAAAACATGGCTGGAGATTTTGTACGGAATGCCCGCTCATCACCTAAAATACAGAATATTTTCATAGTCACCATTTTGGATTAAACTGTTGTTTTTTTCTCGGGAATTTTAATCTGACAAAAATAGCAGCCAGGCTGCTTGTGTTCTGGCTGAGACAGGCGGTATGGATTGCAGAAAAATAGTTGAGGCAAAGGGGAAGCAGGGAGTAAATAAAATCGTCCCCGCTTCTTTTTTACAATCAGGAGACAAGCCTTTTGACGCTCTGGGTGATCTCTTCGGCAGAAGCAGGTTTAGGCAGGTAATCATCGGCCTCCATACTCATACCGTCAGCATGGGAATATCGTGTTGATCCTACATGGTCAGCAACTGCTGTAAGCATTATAATCGGGATCTCTTTATACTGTTCGCTGCGTTTTAATTCGGAGCACACCTCATAACCATCTTTTTCAGGCATCATTACATCAAGAACAATAGCGTCTGGCGGATTGGCCTTTACCTTCTCGATAGCCTCTTTTCCATCATAAGCCACCTCAACATCAAAGCCTTCCCGTTTAAGGTTTGACTGGACAATGGAGGCAAAATCAGGTTCATCGTCAACAACAAGTATTCTCTTCTTTTCGCTCATACTATATCTCCATGTTTAATTTTGATATGTCAATTCACGTCCTCCAATGTGGGAGAGGACGCACAAACTTCTAATATCTTTTAAGTGTGGATAGTCTTTAAATGTTTATGGTCTGTTTATATATATGTCAGGTCTCTGACTGTCAACCAAAAACAGAAGAGACCGCAAGGGGGATAATTTGGGTTTTGATGCATGATTTGTAATCATTTATGGATATTCTTTGTTTTACAATTGAGGTATCATTTTTTAGCTCTTTGTTTTTCAAGTATTCCTTTTAAAAAAGTCCTTATTCTTGATGGTCTCGTAAAAAGTCATTTTTTAAAAATGCGTCATA
>JADFYT010000219.1 GCA_015232935.1 Desulfamplus sp. | reverse complement strand
CCGCAGAAAATATGGTTTATATTGCATCAATTGGAAAGATGCTGCGGCGTTATAAATAATTTTTAAACAGGCTCTTAGTTTAGAAAAGTTTTAGTCAGATATTTAAATAACACTTATGGGTTGATTCTCTTTTCATTAAAATCCTCTTTAAAGCGGTATTGAATCAACAGTGTTCCGAAATGCGTTCAGTTGAAAAGTCGTATTAAAAAGAGTAGTACATTTTTGCAGAAAAAACAGGAGATTGTATTTAAAATACAATACAATAAAAATAATAAATCAGTCAAATAAATCTTGATAATGTCAACTTTGAGACAGAGAATATTAAAAAAATATTCTGGTAATTATAACTTCTGTGTGATACACATCTGTATCTAAAATGTGTGCAAACAAAGCGTTAAAAAAACAAAAACAGTGAATGAGCATATTTTACTGCAAGGGCTGGTTGTATTAACCTTTCTTGATGATAACGTCATGTTTCTTGATGATAAAATAATGCGTTTAAACAAATATTGCCGGAGATTCATAAAATCACATGGATGAATTTATACTTGACAGAAACAACCTTGAGCTTGTGCTGGATAACTTGAAAGACGGGATTATCGCTCATGACACAAAACGTAAAATTGTCTTTTTTAACAGAGCGGCTCAAAAGATAACAGGTTATTCAAAAGAAGAGGTGGTCGGGCAGGATTGCCATGATGTGTTTGACGCACCCTTTTGCGGAGAACACTGCTCCTTTTGCACTCAGAACCAGATATCCGGCTTTGGCCGTCGTCCTGAAAAGTATCTTGAGTACCCCATTACAATCACCACAAGAGATGGAGAGTCGCGTAGAGTCGAGATGAGTATTACCGGTATTATGGATCAGGGTATATTGAAGGGTGTGATAGCCTCATTCAGAGATATGACTGAATATAATGAACTGACTGCCAAAGCTCAAAAGGTCACATCCTTTTCCGGCATAATTGGCAGAGACAAGGAGATGCTCAGCCTTTTCCAGCAGATCCGAGATGTTGCGTCATATGACTATCCTGTCCATATCCACGGCGAAACAGGTACGGGCAAGGAGCGGGTCGCATACGCACTGCACAATGAAAGCAAACGGGCTGGAGCTCTTTTTGTTCCGGTCAACTGCGGTGCGATTCCGGAAGGGCTTGTTGAGAGCGAACTTTTCGGCCATGTAAAAGGGGCTTTTTCTGGTGCAATAAGAGATCGTAAGGGAAGATTTGAGCTTGCTCACAAGGGAACTCTGTTTCTTGACGAGGTGGCTGAACTGCCTAAACATATTCAGGTCAAGCTTTTAAGATTTCTTCAGGAGGGAGTTCTTGAGAGGGTAGGGGGGGAAAAGAACATACAGGTTGATGCCAGAATCATAAGTGCAACCAACAAGGATCTTGCAAAAGAGGTTGAAAAAGGCAATTTCAGAAAAGATCTCTATTACCGGCTCAACGTCATTCCTGTAGAATTGCCGCCTTTACGAAAAAGGCGTAACGATATTCCGCTGCTCATTTCCCATTTTCTTGAGATGGCAAGAGATGACAACAAGGCAGACAGCAATGCTCTTGTCCCCGGATTTTCAAAGGATGCCGTTCGTGTAATGATGGATTATTCGTGGCCCGGTAATGTAAGAGAACTCCAGAATGCAGTACAGTTTGCGATTGTAAGGTGTAAACAGGATCAGATAATGCCTCTGGATCTGCCCATGGAGCTTAGAAACATGGTGTCAGGCAATCAGTCATCCTGCCCTGAAACCTTGTCAACAGGCAACGGCAGTGATGCAGGCATAACAATATACACACATTCAAATGAGTCTCAAAATAATAATGAGCCTCAAAACCATTCGGCAAAGTCTCAAAATGAGGGTTATGCAGGCAAACTTGACTCGGATTCCGTTAAAAAAGCTCTTGAAATCACCGGCGGCAACAAGGCAAAGGCTGCCCGCTATCTTGGTGTTGGAAGGGCGACCCTTTACCGTTTTCTGGAAAAATTTCCCGAGGCGGCAGATATTGAGGCTTATTTGCATTGAAAGGTTGGGGGAGTCACTTGCTGAAAAGAATTCAGACCGCTTATTAGACCTCCTGCATAACTCGCTTTTCATCCAGTAAAATCAAGGAATAAAATCCGGTTTTGCAGGAAATCTGTTTGGACAGACATGCCAATTTGGCATAACACTATTTCAGTACAATCTGAAAGGAGTAACCAATGCGTAAATTCAATACAGCCGGCCCGGTTGATCTGCAGAAGCATTACGCCCTTTCTCCCCGTTACAGGTTAAACCTTGAAGAGATAGAAATCCTGATAGAGGATGAGAAATATTTTGTTCTGCATGCACCACGCCAGACAGGCAAAACCTCCTGTCTGCTGTCATTGATGAATCATATTAATAATGGCGATAGTTACAGAGCCCTGTACGTCAATGTTGAACCGGCTCAAGCAGCCCGTGAAGATGTGGAACAGGGAATCAGGGCAATTCTTGGAGAAATGGCATCCCAGGCACGCCTGTATTTAAATGATGATTTTATGGAGCGGCACTGGGATTCTGTATTAAAAAAGCGTGGGCCGGCCATGGCACTCAATGAAATGCTGACATTATGGTCACAGAACAGCAGACACCCCGTTATACTGTTGATTGATGAAATAGATTCTCTTGTCGGCGACACCCTTATATCGGTACTTCGTCAGATAAGGGCCGGATATATCAAGCGGCCTGAACTTTTTCCCCGGAGTATTGTACTGTGCGGTGTTCGAGATATTCGTGATTACAGGATTCATTCATCAAGAGACAAGCAGATTATAACCGGAGGCACTGCTTTTAATATCAAGGCTGAATCTCTGAGGCTCGGCAATTTTACCAGAGCTGATATTGAGACTCTTTATCTTATGCACACTCAGGAGACAGGGCAAAAATTTGAAAAGGGCGACAGTTGCATTGATAATGATGTTGCTGCCGGAAATTTTGACAATAAAGGCGTCGTTGAAATGGTGTGGGCGTTGACAGAAGGTCAGCCCTGGCTTGTAAATGCTCTTGGATATGAGATGTGCTTCAAAATGAAGGAGAACCTTGACAGAAGTCATCTTATTACGTCTGCAATGGTTGTTGCTGCAAAAGAGAGTCTGATAATGAGACGGGAAACACATCTTGACCAGCTTGTTGATAAGCTTAAGGAGGAGCGGGTAAGGAGAGTTATTGAGCCCATATTGAGCGGAACAGTTCTTTCAAGCACATTCAGAAGTGATGATGTGGAATATGTAAGGGATATCGGGCTGATTGAACAGGGTATCAGTGGTGAGATCCGTCTTGCAAACCGGATTTATCAGGAGATTATTCCAAGGGAACTTGCCTGGAATATCCAGTCAGGGATGACTGTTCAAAGATCGTGGTACATTCAGGAAGATGGCAGGATTGACTGCGATAAACTGTTGAGATCGTTTCAGGAATTTTTCAGGGAACACTCGGAGCACTGGATTGAACGTTTTCAGTACAGGGAGGCCGGCCCTCAACTTCTGCTTCAGGCCTTTTTGCAAAGAGTTGTCAATGGCGGCGGAAGAGTTGAAAGAGAGTATGGTCTTGGACGGATGAGAACTGATCTTCTGGTTATATGGCCATATGGAGCATATACACAAATTTATGGAGCACCAGGTGCAAAGGTTGATGGATCAGGCATGCGGCCTGAAAGCTCAATGTCAGGCAAAGCCGGTATCCAGAAATCCGGAGCCGGTATCCAGAAAATTGTAATTGAATTCAGTAATTTCCGGTTAAGTTTTTGCATACAACGATTGTAGCATAGGCTCTTTTAAAGTTTGATAATTGTCCGGCACATACAAATCTGTACTCCTCAGTTCATTTTGAATCTGGATACGCAGCTGCCGGACTCTGCGGATAGAGACTTTCTCATTGAATTGCTGATGACAGTAGATTGCCAGCAATAGATAAGTAGTAGGACAAAAATAATTTCCTGTTAGCTGAATGAAATTGTAAAGTTTTTACCGATATTTGCTAATACATTGTCTAAATCTTTCTTTAAAAAATCAAAACCTTTGTAAGGCGATGCCGATATCCAGTAATACTTGATATGTTTCCATAAAATTTCGATTAGATTCAGCTCCGGTGAATATTTGGGTATAAAATAAAGAAACAAACCTCTTGTCTCCCATTTTTTGATCTGGCTTTGAAAAATTCCGCTATGATGTATCGGAGCATTATCCATAACAACGACAGTTCTTTTTTTTATCGAAGAGGAAAAAGCATCAAAGCAGGCCACGACGATATCTGAAGTAACCGGGCAGTCAAAAACACAAGGAAAAAAGTCATTTTGTCTGCTTAAAAATCCTAATACTCGATGATCAAGTTTTTAAAGTTAGCTCAATTTGGACTCTGATGGTATAATGACGGCAATTGAAAAAATACTA
>JADFYT010000218.1 GCA_015232935.1 Desulfamplus sp. | reverse complement strand
CTCTCTTGAATTTTTGATGTTATATTGATATGCAAGATAAGCATATAACTCAAGTAAAATTTTATTTCATTTTATTGCATGCGTTACTGCTTTTGGGTCAATATCTATTAATGCCCTATTACTTTTTTTGATTAAGGGATAGAACCATGAAACAACCTGAAATTGATTACTGGATTACATGTATGCTGGAGACATTCGGCAACGTATCTGACCTTAATATCACCGTAGGCAAGGCGTTGCAGGTCGAATCTTCAGGTCAGCTTACCGATATTCCGGTAGTGCCTGAGGTGTTGGAACTAACTCCGTTTCAGGCTGAGGTTTTCGCGTTGAATCTTGTTGGAGGCGATCAGAGGCTTCTTGAGGATCTCGTAACAAGAGGCTCTTGCGATCTGTCATACTGGCTTGGCAATAAAGCCCGTTTCAGAGTCAATATCTTCAAGCAGAAGAATCACCTGACTACAATATTGAGAAAGCTTGAGACAACGATACCAAGTATTGAAAAGCTTGGCCTGCCTTCTATATTCTACAAAATGGCAGAAGAGAAAAACGGCCTTGTTGTTGTAACCGGATCGACCGGTTCAGGCAAGTCAACCACTTTGGCGGCACTTCTTAATCAGATAAATGAACAAAAATCGATTCATGTGGTCACGCTTGAAGATCCTGTTGAATTTGTCCACCCGCATAAAGAGGCAACCTTTAATCAGCGTGAGCTTGGAAACGATTATGATTCCTTTGCAACTGGCCTCAGGGCAGCACTTCGTCAGGCACCCAAAGTCATACTGGTAGGAGAGATGCGCGACAGGGAAACAATGGAAATAGGACTTGCGGCGGCTGAAACCGGCCATCTTGTTGTAAGCACCTTGCATACTGTTGATGCGGGTCAGACAATAAACAGGATTCTTGGCATGTTTGATCAGGAGGAGCAGGAGCAGATCAGAAACAGGCTTGCGGATACGGTTCGTTTCATCGTCTGCCAGCGGCTTCTGCCCAAAAACGGAGGGGGCAGGGTGGCGGCACTCGAGATTATGGGGATGAATCTCAGGGTAAAGGATGTAATACTGAACGGAGAGTCCGAGGGCAAGACCTACAATGAGATCATCGCAGCCAGCACAGCATTTGGAATGCAGACCTTTGATCAGCATATTCTCAATCTTTTCAAGGATGGATTTATCACTGAGGAGACCGCTTTTGCCTACTGTTCACAGAAGAACGCCCTTTCAAGAGGGGTGGATATCCTTAAAAGAAAAAGAGGCGAAAAAACAACTGATATTGATGGTCTTACAATCGACTGGAGAAAAGACGAAGAGAGTGAGACGGAAGATGCGGATGGCGAAATCAAGCCTGAGCAAGCCTGATTAAAATTAAACCTATGAGATGTAAAAAGGATCTATATATATGATTTCAGAATGCCCGCATTGTAATCAGAATCTCCGTTTTTCAGATTCCAACAAAGAGAGGATATTGACAGCTCTGGGTAAATTGCCACAGGGTCAGACACTTAAATTCAAGTGCCCCATGTGCAGGGATGTTATCGAACTAAATCCTGACGGATTGCCCGCCAGCAGCGAATTGGCTGGCGACAGCGCATTGCCAGCCAGTATTCAACCCGCAGTCAAAGCTGCTCAAAAATACGCAAACACAATTGCCGTGCCTCCTCCTGCTCCACCAGAAGCACCGGATATTTCGTGGCTTTTAAGTGGAGGCGAGGTGGATTCCGATCTTGTCGAGAACATCAAGACCGCAATGGTAATCGTGCCTGATGAATCCATGCATGACAAAATTGCAGAAATAATAAAGAAAGAGTCTTATCATATCTACATTCCCGTGAATATTAATGAAGCGATAGAGAGCATCCGTTTCAAGGACTATGCCATTATCGTCTATCACAGCCGTTATGAGAACAAGCCTCTTAACAGCCAGGACTTTCATAAATTCATGCAACAGATGAGCATGAACAAGAGGCGATATATATTATATATTTTAGTGGGGCCCGAGTTCCAGACCTTATATGATCTGCAAGCTCTTGCAAACAGTGCAAATGTGGTTGTAAATGACAGCGAGGTTCCTTTTTTATCAACAATTTTGACCAAGCTTAAATCGGATTACCAGAAGCTGTTCAGATCCTATTGCACATTGCTAAAGGAGCATGGAAGAAGTTGATCTTTGGAGACAGATGGGTTTTTGTCAAGCCTTGCGGATGTTCAGAGAAAATTGTTCAGATCAGGATGAATCAAGATCAGGATGGATATTATGAGAAAAAAGCTCCTCGTGATTGAAGATGAAAATGCAGTAGCCAAGCAGCTCAGGTGGGGACTGGACAAGGAATATGAAATAACCATAGCCTCTGATGCGGTCCAGGCAAAGCCCCTGGTTGCCTCCGGGGTTTTTCAGGTAGTCACTCTGGATCTTGGCCTG
This sequence comes from Desulfamplus sp., assembly GCA_015232935.1. Lineage (GTDB taxonomy): Bacteria > Desulfobacterota > Desulfobacteria > Desulfobacterales > Desulfobacteraceae > Desulfamplus. The sequence continues at coordinate 1,998 of JADFYT010000218.1, read as the reverse complement.
CCACCCTATCCTGACACTCCGCAGCAGGGACTTAAACTCCTTGAAGAGATCTCTTCTTTTGCTCCCCACACCAGGACAATTGTGATTACCGGCAATGCGGAAAAAGAGACCGCTATTAAAGCCATCTCTCTTGGAGCTGCTGATTTTTGTCCAAAACCCATTGATTTAAGCCTTTTGAAAATAATTCTCTCCCGTACTTATAAGATACAAGAACTTGAAGAGAGCAACCGCCAGCTGCAAATGCAAAACTGCCAGTGCGGACTTCTGTGCGGCATGGTTGGAGTCTCTCCTGTCATGATCAAGCTGTTTGAGCAGCTTCAACATGCAAGCAAAACCGATTATCCGGTTCTGGTTACCGGAAACACGGGCACAGGCAAAGAGATGGCGGCAAAAGCGTTGCACTGCCTGAGTCAGAGGGCAGCAAAACCTTTGATCATAATCAACTGTGGTGCAATTCCTGAAAACCTTGTGGAAAGTGAGCTTTTTGGGCATGAGAAAGGCTCTTTTACCGGTGCTGCGTGTCGTAAAACAGGCAGGTTTGAACAGGCTGACAAGGGAACTCTCTTTCTGGACGAGATTGGCGAACTGCCACTTCCCGTTCAGGTTAAACTCCTGCGGTTTCTCCAGGAATCCACCATTGACAGAGTTGGAGGCAGCAAAACCATCTCTGTTGATGTGCGTATCGTTGCAGCCACCAATATTGATCTGGAGGATGCTGTCAAAAACGGGACATTTAGGGAAGACCTTTTCTACCGTCTGAATGTTGTCCCTTTAAAACTTCCTGATTTGAAGGAAAGACCAGAAGATATCCTGTTGCTGGCACACAATTTCCTGCTGGAGGAGACACGGAAGCTGAAACGGGCAGGAATATCATTTTCACCAGCAGCCATTGCCGCCCTTACAGCTCATGAGTGGCCTGGCAATGTCCGTGAACTCAAAAACCGTATCCGCCGTGCACTTGGCACAACCATGGACAGATTTATCACTCCGGTTGACCTGGGATTGGAAGAGACGCAGTCAAGGCAGGAAGAGCAGAAACTGCCTTCTCTAAAGGAAGTTCGCGAAACAGCGGAAAAAAAGGCTGTCCGCCATGCACTGGCTCTTAGCGGCAATAACATCAGTCAGGCTGCCAGACTCCTTGAGATCAGCCGCCCCACTTTGCACGATATTTTGAAAAAGTATGATATTGGTACGTAAAAACAAGTAATTATGGGCATGTTTCATTTCCCGCCTTACACTGATAGATTGGCTGTTATTCTCCGTACATATCGGTTATCAGTTTTCGTAACTGAGCGGCTTCTGAACTTGATAATCGGCCAATTTTATTTTTCAATCGCAGTTTGCTGATGGTGCGTATCTGGTCAGCTGCTATCTCTGCTTTTTTATCCCCACACTGAATCTGGATACGGCTTCTCCATCGTGAATGCAACTTTGATGTTAAAGGGCAAATGACAAGGGTTTCCAAATACTTGTTCATTTCATCTTGGCTGATGATGACAACTGGACGAATTTTTGAAATCTCACTTCCTGTTGAAGGATTCAGATCAGCAAAATATATTTCATATCTTTTAAAATTCAACTTCTTCGTCATCCAATCCATCAACAATGGCTATATTAAAATCATTCCAGTCTTCTTGTTCGTCAGCCATAGCCTTATAGGTATCCTTCCAGGAAAGTTTTTCGTCGTCTCGTTTTCGGAGAAGCAACCCTTCATCTGTCTCTTCAAGCACAATTGATTGATTAAAACCATATTTTTGGAGAAGAAGTCTGGGTATGAGAACTCCTTTAGAATTGCCAATAGGTACTAATTTAATATCTCTTGTATATGTTTGGTTTTTCATATTCCCCCTTTTCCACTATTGTCAAAATATTTTGTAGTATTTTATTTACATTATAGAATGTAGTCAAGTGCTGAGCTATAACTCGATGATCAAGTTTTTAAAGTTAGCTCAATTTGGACTCTGATGGTATAATGACGGCAATTGAAAAAATACTACT
>JADFYT010000217.1 GCA_015232935.1 Desulfamplus sp. | reverse complement strand
GCCTTGAGCAGATAATGATTCTCAACTTTGTTGCCGTAGGTCATATGGGGATACCTTCATGTTTTTGAATGGTTGCCGTGATCGACATTTGAACAGTTTTAATATCTTTATTGTGAGAATGCGTTTCTCGTTTTCATGGTAAAGAAGTGTCGCCTGACAAATGAAGAAATGAAGAACTACCATTTGAATATACAAGGATGTCACTTTAATAGATAAAAATAAAGTTAAAATATCTATAGGGTATCTTTCAGGGCGTGTCAAGAAACTCTTCTAATGCGTAGAATATAAAGAATGTTCATTTTATAAACGGGTTTCTGTGGATAAAGATTCAATATCCTTGACATTTGCTCATTAATCTGGAAATGTGGCAAGGTTTCAAAAATAAGAGTTACAAATGCGATACAATTTGGGGATGCGGTCTTGTGCGACAGCATCTTTTATCGCCGGTATTGCCTTGCAAAACAGTATTATAGAGTCAATCTGATATTGTTCTTGGTACCGTTGTTGTAGACTGAATGTTGTTTTGATTAAAAAAACAGTTCTTATTATACTTTCCTTATAATTTAAGGAATTAAATTATATTTTCTGGATAGCAGGAGGAGTTATGATTGTTGCGGAGAGAAAACCCTTTGACGAAATCAGAAATATGGTGGCAGGTTACAAAAAGGTTTTGACTGTTGGATGTGGAACCTGTGTTGCTGTATGTCTGGCCGGAGGATCAAAAGAGGTTGAAACGCTTAATGCCGAGCTGAATCTGGCATTTAAAAAAGATGGGATTTCGTTTGGCTCAGAAACGCTTGAGCGTCAATGTGATATGGAATTTCTGGCAGAACTTGATAATAGAGTAGGTGAGTATGATGCCTTTTTGTCCATGGCCTGTGGTGCTGGAATACAGTTCCTCGCTGAACGGTTTCCTGGCAAACCTGTTTTGCCGGCGGTTAATACCTCTTTTATAGGTGTTAACCTGGATGTTGGCTGGTATGAGGAGAAGTGTCGTGCCTGTGGGCAGTGTGTGCTTGCAATGACAGGGGGTGTCTGTCCTGTGACCATGTGTGCAAAGAGCCTTTTTAACGGCCCATGTGGTGGAACCAACAAGACCAGTTGCGAGATTCATGCAGATCAGCCCTGTGCCTGGCTTAAAATATATGAAAGGCTTTCAGGACAGGGACGTCTGGATCAGATAATGCAGGTGTCCCCGACAAATAAATGGAAAAATCAGAGACCCAGAAAGGTTATTCAGCCACGGAAGGTTTCCTGGCAGCAGAGGCAGAATCATTACCATGCTCAGATAGGCTAAAAAGATGTCAAACAACAGTATTAAAAGAGAGCCTTTGGCTGTTCTGATTGAAAATAAAATGACTTATTCCTCCAGTGTATCAAATTCTTTAATGTTGTTGCCACCCATGATTTTTGCGGATACCATTGCTATACGAGCCTTTTCCACAAGTGTGTCAGGAGTATCTGCATCTATGGGAAGAGATGCGATCCCTCCGCTTAATGTCACAGGAACCTCAAGATCAATATTCATTTCCCTTGACATGTTGGAAACAGTCTGCAGAATCCGGTTGGCAATCATCATGGCTGACTCTTTGGAGGATTGAATCAGAATTACTCCGAACTCTTCTCCGCCAATTCTGCCTACGATATCATTTGAACGGACACAGGATTTGATTTTGTCGGCAATAAATCTGAGCACCTGGTCACCTGCCATGTATCCGTGTGAGAGGTTTATTCTGTTAAAATGGTCAACATCAAGCAAAAGCAAGGATATGACTATCTCGTTTTCTCGTGTTGAACGACTGTACTCTTCGTTCAGCCTTTTCCACCAGAGGCCGTAGTTATATGTTCCGGTCAAGCTGTCTGTGTAGGTAAGATCGTGATAGTTCCGATTTGAATTGGATTTGTCTATGGTCTCAGCGGCGATACTGCAGATTGTTTTAAGCAGGTCACTTTTTTTGCTTATAATTTCTGGCGGTTCGTCATTGAGCAGTACTAGTTGGCCATGAACGGTATTTTTATTTTTATGATTTGTGGCTAAAGGGAATAATATCAGGTAGTTTTCCTCAAAGTTTCTGGCTGTCAGAGATAGCTCTTGCTTGTTGAATATTTTAATATTGCACTGGGTTTCAACTGCGGTGCTCTTCAGGCAAGGAATTAAATCTTCATATATGTCACGATAATTCTTTGTTTGAAATCCGTAGCCAAGTACCAGATCAAAAAAGCCCGACTCTTTATTTTTAAGGCAGAAAACTCCTTTTTTCTGTATGCCACTGATATCGGTAATAAGCTGGAAGATATAGTCAAAGACAATTCTTAACTCTCTGATTACATTATATTCCCTGAATATATTCATCATGTAGAGATCTGAAGGAGGTATATGGTCAGGAGTCGGCATTTGAGTTTGAACGAGGTATTCATAGAATCTGGTCAGGATATCTTGAATTATCCCGTGCTTTTCTTCAAGATTTTCCAATGGAATTTTAATGGAGTTGATATTGACGGTGCCGACAGATCCATCAATAAGAGTTAGAGGAACAATGTAAGAGGTCTCAATGTCTGGCCTTATCAGGTCAATAGAATCAATATTACAACGTCTCTCCCAATCCTGTTTTTTTATCAAAAGCGGTCTGCCATCGGCAGCAACCTTTCCGGAAATTCCGCAACCAAGGCGAACAGAGCTCTTTTTGATAATCTCCTCCCTTAATCCCCGTGAACTTTGAATCGTCAACGCATCGCTTTTTTTGGAGGTAAGCATTATTGAGCCACTTTCAGCCTGCATGACATCAAGAATGACATTGAGCAGCAAATCTATCACACGCGAAGGTATTTCATGGCTTGCATTATTTGTTTGATCTGATTTTTGATTATTCATAGATTCCAGTTTATTTTAAATGATATGGCGGATTATATTGTTAAATAAAGAACCTAAGCTTATTTCAAGTCCATACTCTTCATACAGGAATTTTTTATTATAAATCCGGTTGAGTCTCCTGCTTCAATGGGAGTGTAATGGAAAAAACAGTGCCACCTTCGAGTCTGTTTTCAGCCTTTATTTTGCCTTGGTGGCTCTCAACAATGCCGTAGGCCATGCTTAATCCAAGACCTGTACCCTTGCCCTCCTCTTTGGTTGTGAAAAAAGGTTCAAAAATGGTTGGAAGAATAGAATCAGGGATCCCTGTACCTGTATCTGAAATGGTTATGTGTACCATTCCATCGTCATTTTCAAGAAAGGTTTTTATCTCAAGCACTCCGCTTCCCTCCATTGCGTCGGCAGCATTTAGAATAATGTTCATGAAAACATGGTTCAACTGTTGAATATCCACCGGGATCTCAGGGATGGAAGCATCATATTTTTCTATTATTTCAATATTTTGAAAGATAGCCTGATTGCGTAGCAGAAAAAGGGTTCTTCCTACTACCTTGTTTATATTCTGAAATTTTAACTCCCTTTTGGTCTGACGGGCAAACTCAAGAAGTTCTTTGACAATGGCACTGCATCTTTCAGCGTCTCTTTGTATTTTTAGAAGGTCATCTTTAGCGTCACCATTAAGGTCATAATCTTCAAGCATCAATTGGGTAAAGAGGGTGATGCCTCCCAGCGGATTATTGAGCTGATGGGCAACACCTGCGGCAAGTTTGCCAAGAGAAGACATTTTTTCTGCCTGGAGAAGCTGCACCTGCATCTTTTCAAGTTCAGCTTCAAGGCGTTTGGCTTCTCTAAGATCATGGAAAAAGCCTATGCTTGCCACCTCTTTTTCATCCTCATACACAATTGACGCGTTAAGTATTATTGGCGTAGCGTTGCCGTCCTTGCGGATCGCGGTCTGTTTGTGGCCTTTTAGCAGTCCTTTTCCTCCATACTCATCACTTCGCATTTTTTTCATTATTTTTTTTGCGTCTCCGGGAGGATAGAGGTCGCTGATGTTGAGATAGTCAATAGCCTCTTTTCTGGTATAACCTGATATTTCAGTCGCAGCCTTGTTGAAGATGATTATTTTTCCGGTCATGTCAGCAGCAATTACCCCATCTGCTGCACTGTGAATAAGATTACGCAAAAACGCATTTGAAGTAACCCTTTTTTCGTCATACCTGAAAATCGATGGCAGGTCAAAATCAAGCACCACGATAGCATCCTCTTCGTCATCATTTGATGCCGGCATTGGATAGGCATAAAGGCATGAGCATAGGTACTTTTTTGTGTTCAAATTGCTTTCATCGTCTATGATTATACGCTTAAGAGAAGGCTTGCCACTCTTCTTTACTTCAGTGGCAGGACAGTTTTTGCATGGATTGTCTGAATTGAACAGAGCGTGATAGCATATCTCTCCTTCGGAACTGTTTCTGTTTAGAAAGTATGTTATGTCAGGATTGCAGTTGGATGCAAGAATCTTATAATCGTGAGAAATAATAATGATCTGTC
>JADFYT010000216.1 GCA_015232935.1 Desulfamplus sp. | reverse complement strand
GGACGAAGGGCAGTGGCCAGATTCATGGCAGATGGCAGGTAGTTGGCTGCATGCTCAGAAAATTTTTCTACTTGAAGGTTGAGGAGTTCTATGGCTGCCGGCCCCCAGAAAGATCCGTTAATAGTGCCAAGTCCCCCGACAATTGCCATTGCAAGATATGTTATTGAGTGGTGCAGGGTAAAAGATTCAATTCCGGCACCTTTATAAAGGAACGCATGGACAGCACCTGCTACACCAGCAAAAAAGCCTGACAAGGCAAATGCATAGACCTTTGTGAATCCAGGGTGCATTCCCATTGCATCCGCTGCACGATCATTGTCTCTGACCGCCACAAGGGCTCTGCCATAGCGGGTTTTAAAGAGATTGCGAATGCCAAACCCTAACAGGATAATTAGTACAAGGGAAACATAATACCAGAAGGTATAATGGTTATTTCTCCCGATCTCTCCTGTTAACCATGTAACTCTGCCTACGGATATTGTCTGTCCCTGATTGAAAAAGGTCATGAATTTGATGACCCATTCAAAAATCATCTGGAAGGACAATGTGGCAATCGCAAGATAAAGATGTTTAAGCCGAAGAGCAGGAAGGCCTACAATAGCACCTGTGATGGCTCCGGCAGTACCACCGGCAAGAATAAGAAGCGGCCACATATGTGTTATCAGAAAATGGCTGTCACCAAGTACGCGGGAGAATGATGCTACAGTATAGGCACCCACTCCAACAAAGGCGGCATGACCGATGGAGATCAACCCTGCAAATCCGGTTACCAGATTAAGTCCAAGAACCGCGATTACGGCAACCAGTATATTATCAATCACCAGCATATAGGTTCTGCTTAGAGGAAAGAAAAGCGGCCAGATAAAAAGAGCAGACAAAAAAATCGAAAAAACCAGTCTGTCAAGGCTTGTTAAAAAGGTACGCTGTTCTTCCTTGTAAGTTATAAAAAAATTTCCTGTTGCCAACCATCTGTTTGCCGCCATAATTTAGACCCTTTCAATTTCGTGTATTCCAAAAAGCCCATGAGGTTTGATCAGAAGAATTATCAGAAGAATAATGTAGGGTAAAACTTCGCCGGTTCCGTTCAGTCCCCAGTTCCCGTCAAGATAGCCTCCGGCAAATTGCTGGATAAGCCCCATTATTATACCTGCTACAACAGCACCGAGAATGGAGTCAAGCCCGCCAAGTATAACCACGGGAAACACCACAACACCAAAGGCGTGAAGCGTGTCAAAATTCAAGCCGGTAATGTTGCCGATAATGCCTCCGGCTGCTGCTGCTGAAAGCCCCGCTGTCGCCCATGCAAGGCCAAACACGCTTGGCACAGAGATTCCCACGGACATGGAGGCGAACTGGTCATCAGATACAGCACGCATTGAAATTCCTACAGTGGATTTTTTGAAAAACCAGGAAAAGCCTCCGATAAGCACAATCGTGATTATCACTCCCACAAGCTGTGTCCAGGATATGGATACACCGTAAATCGAGATAGGTTCTATGGGAAGAAAGGGGGGAAACGAGAAGTTTTTTGTTCCGAACGGAGTAAGATAGATCAATCCATCCAAAATTGAGGCAAGCCCTATTGTCACCATGATAACCGAAATGATAGGCTCTCCGATCAGTCTGCGAAGAAAAATTCGCTCAACACTCCAGGCCAGCAGAAAAGTGATCATCATGCTTATAAAAAACGAGATATAGATGGGAATTGATGCCCACACGGTCAAGGCATAGGTTATAAAGGCACCGGAGGCTATGATCTGTCCATGTGCGAAATTGGCAACCCTGCTTGACTTATAGACAAGAACCAATCCAAGAGCTGCCAGGGCATATATGGAGCCCACCACCATACCACTTACAACAATCTGAAAAAAATAGCTCACTTTGCACCTTCTATTCTATTGAAAAATTATCCAAGTATCCAGGAGTTATTTACATCAGTACTTAATCTATCTGAACGCATCATAAAACGTGATACGGGTCTTGACACTTGTGGACTGTCCGTCCTGATACTGAAATTTAGCTTCTACATCTCTGGTTTCAACAGATTCATCATAGAGACCTTCATAGAGGTTACGATATCGATCCATAACAATCTTGCGCCGGATCTTTCCTGTTTTTGTGAGTTCTCCGTCATCCACATCAAGAAGTTTGTAAAGCAGAACAAATCGCCGGATCTTGAAGTGCTCCTTTTCCACCCTCTCATTGACCCCTTTTACCTGTTCAAGGATCAGTTGAGCCACCTCTTTTTTTCCGGAAAGATCCATATATGTTGTATAGGAGACCCCTCTGTCTTCTGCCCATTTGCCAACAACTTCAGGATCAATATTGATCAATGCTGTTACATATTCACGCTTGTCTCCAAAAATGACTGCCTCTTTGATGTATGGGCTGAATTTTAGCTTGTTTTCCAGAAACATGGGGCTGAACATCTCGTTGTTATGATTATGCATAACATCGGAAAGACGATCAATCACCACGAGATGGCCGAAATCATCTATATACCCCGCATCACCTGAATGTAGCCACCCACCGTCTAAAAGTTCTGCGGTTTTTTCAGGTTGTTCAAAATATCCCGGAGAGACAGACGCGGACTTTGATAGAATCTCTCCCTCTTCACTGATACGGCACTCAGTACCTGGAAGGGGCATTCCCACAGTATCCGGCCTTACATCGCCGTCCCTGTGCATGTATGCTATTCCGGTGATCTCTGTCTGTCCGTAAATCTGCTTTAAGTTAACTCCTATTGCCTGATAAAAGGTGAAAAGCTCAGGTCCAAGGGCGGCTCCGCCGGTGTAGGCACGTCTAAGGCGAAGAAGTCCCATCTGGTTGACCAAGGGGCGAAAAATAATCTGTTTGCCAAGCCATGCGGTAAGTTTGAGCATGGGAGGAAGTTTTTTTCCTGCCATTCGATATTTGGCAGCCTCCTGGCCTATTTCAATAAAATAGTTGTAAAGCAGTTTGTTAAATCCGTAGGACTGGTCAATCTTAAGCCATATGGAAGAGCGAATTGATTCGTAAATCCTGGGAGCACCAAACATGAAATGGGGTCCTATCTCCTTTAAATCAGACATGGCGGTTTCAACTGATTCGGGAAAATTGATGGTGATGCCGGTAGCCATGGCGATTCCAAACGAGTTCATCTGCTCCCCGATCCAGGCAAAGGGAAGAAACGAGACATATTCATCGCTGGGTTCAAGAGGATCAACCTTTGTGATCTGCACCCCCATGTTGATATAGTTTCTGTGTGTCATCATGGTGCCCTTGGGCACACCGGTTGTACCTGATGTAAGGCACAGATGGCAGACATCATCCGGATGTCCTGAATCAACCAGGGAGTCAAAAAGCTCGGGCTCTTTTGCGTGAAGCTCATCCCCCAGTTTGTAAATATCCGTTATGGAGATAAACCATTTGTCTGACCTGTAATTTCGCATGCCTCGCGGGTCTTCATAAATAACCTTTTTAACGGCCGGAATTTTTTCTCTTATCTCAACCAATTTGTCCACCTGTTCCTGGTTATCGCAAAATACTGCTGTAACTTTCAGGGAATTTGCAATATCCGCGATTTCATCAGGCATTGTGGTCTGGTAGATCCCTGCAGAAACAGCACCAAGCACATGAGAGCCGATGGCGGCGAAAAGCAGCTCGGGAATATTGTCACTGATGATAGCCACAGTATCGCCTTTTTTGATTCCGATCTGTCTCATGCCCAAAGCGGTTTTCCTGACATGGGAATAGTAGGATTTCCATGTGTAGATATTCCATATGCCGAAATCCTTTTCCCGCAGAGCGACTTTGTTTCCGCTGTAATTGACCCTGAGACGGAGCAGTTGAGGAATAGAGTATTCCGTCAATTTTTCGCTGTTTTCCACTGGTTAGCATACCTCCTGAGATTTCGCTGTTTTTCCTGTAGCTTATGTATGTCTTTTTTCATTTTGACCTGTTACTTGTTTCCTACTCGTTTCCAATATAGGCTTCAATTACCTTGGGGTTTGAAGCCACCTCTTCTGGCGTACCAGAACCTATAAGCTGGCCAAAATCAAGAACATGTATCCTGTCTGAAATGTCCATTACAACGCCAAGATCATGCTCCACCAGAACCACGGTAATTCCTCGCTCTTTTTGAATATCCATGATGAACCGGACGATATCTTCTTTTTCCTCAAGGTTCATGCCAGCCATAGGTTCATCAAGAAGCAGCAGATCAGGATCAAGAGTAAGTGCTCTTGCCACCTCTACCTTTTTCTGGACGCCGTAGCTTAAATTCCCCACCAGGCTTTTTCTGTAAGGTTCAAGCTCCATGAAATCTATGACCTCTTCAACAAATTTTCTGTTTTCAGCCTCAATTCGGGATGCTTTGCCCCAGAAAACAAGAGCTTCAAAAAAGTTGTATTTGAGTTTTATGTGACGGGCAAGAAGAAGATTG
>JADFYT010000215.1 GCA_015232935.1 Desulfamplus sp. | reverse complement strand
GGCAAGAAAAATAATAGCATCACGCATATTTTTATAGGCATCCCTGATATTTTCCCAAAAAGCAGTTGACACTTTTTTCTGCTACAAACCCTGAAAATCGGGAAATGGCTTCAAAAAGTGTCAACTGTTTGATATCAGGATGCCTGTTTATTCTGGAGAATCTCCTTAAATCATTTGGCTGTAAAAATCGTTCCCCTTATCATCAACAATGATAAAAGCGGGAAAATCCTCGACTGTGATCATAAAGACTGCTTCCATCCCAAGCTCTTCATATTCAATAAGCTCAACCTTTTTGATAAAATCCTTGCCAAGCCGTGCCGCAGGCCCCCCAGGAGATCCAAGATAGAATCCGCCAAACTCCTTGCACGAATCAGTCACCTGCTTTGAGCGGTTACCTTTGGCAAGCATTATCATGGAAGCACCCTCTTTCTGAAACTCAGGCACATAAGAATCCATTCGTCCCGCAGTGGTTGGACCAAATGATCCGGAAGCATGACCTTCGGGAGTTTTTGCAGGGCCGGCATAGTAGATAATATGTTGTTTTATATAATCAGGAAGTCCCTCTCCTCTGTCCATACGCTCCTTGAACTTTGCATGGGCAATATCTCTTGCCACAATTATTTTACCTGATAAAAGCAGGCGTGTGGCTACAGAATATTTGCTCAACTGAGCAAGGATCTCATGCATAGGGCGATTTAAATCGACTCTTGCGGGCTCTGCCATTTCGGGCTCTTTTGCCGGAAGATACTTTGCCGGATTCTCCTCAAGCTGCTCCAGAAAAATTCCATCTTCAGTAATCTTGCCTTTGATCTGACGGTCAGCACTGCAGCTGACTCCTATACCAACCGGACAGGAGGCACCATGCCTTGGCATCCTTATCACTCTTACATCCAGAGCGAAATGCTTGCCGCCAAACTGGGCACCAAGTCCAAGTTTCTCAGCCCGTGCCATAACTTTTGCCTCAATCTGTCTGTCCCTGAAAGCATGAGCCGTATCATCCCCTTCTGCAGGGAGTGAATCAAGATATCTTGCGGATGCAAGTTTTACAGCCTTAAGGTTGGCCTCGGCAGATGTACCTCCAATTACAAAGGCAATGTAGTATGGAGGACACGCTGCGGTACCCAGAGATTTCATCTTTTCAGTCATGAAATCAAGGAGGATATCCTCAGAGTTGAGCACTGCCTTTGTCATCTGATATAAAAATGTCTTGTTGGCAGAGCCTCCCCCTTTTGCCATAAAGAGAAAATGGTACTCATCTCCTTCGGTAGCATACAGCTCGACCTGGGCAGGCAGATTGTTTCTGGTATTTTTCTCTTTGTACATTGTCAATGGGGCATTCTGGGAATATCGCAGATAATTTTGTGTATATGCATCAAACACACCTTTTGACAATGCCTCTTCATCATCCGTACCTGTCCAGACCTGCTGCCCCTTTTTACCCATGATAATGGCTGTTCCTGTATCCTGGCACATAGGATAGATCTTGTCTGCTGCAATCACAGCATTCTTGAGAAGCTCAAGTGCAATATAGCGGTCATTATCCGAACTTTCAGGGTCATCCATTATATGCTTAAGTTTTTCAAGGTGTTCAGGTCTGTAAAGATGGGAAACGTCCTTGAAAGCAGCACGGGAGAGTTCTGTCAAGGCATCAGGTGCAACAACAAGCATCTTTTTGCCATCAAACTCACTGACTTTTACATGATCCTCGGAAATGCGTCTGTATGGGGTAGTATCCTCTCCAAGAGGAAACATCTTTTTATATTTGAATTCAGTCATTATTCTTCCTGTAAACACAAGCAACCTTGCTGCAATTATTTGCTGGATTGAAATTTCTGAACAAAGAACATCAGCAACCTTGCCGCAGTTATTGCTGGATTGAAATTCCCGAGCAAAAAAAATGCATGATCTGCTTGATCAAATTAATCCGTGATTCAGGCAGCTAATCATCTGACCAGTGCCATTCTTCTTCTCAAGTATGCGATCTGGGTCTGATGCGGAAGATCCTTGGGGCAGTAGTCCTGACAACCAAGAAGAGTCATGCAGCCAAATACGCCATCGTCATCGCCCAATATTTCATAGAACTCTTCATCCGAGCGCTTGTCTCTGGGATCAAGAGCATATCTTGCAAGACGCATGAAACCTACGGCACTCAAGAATCCATCTCTCATCCTCTTGGTAGCACATGCAGATACACAGCATCCGCACTCAACACAGCGTTCAAGCTCATAAATTTCGTCAGCCACATCAGGATCCATCCTCTCTTCAAGCCTGTCAAGATCCACATTGTCGGCATATTTATCATGTATCCAGCTTTCCACCCGTTCGCTCATTGCCCGCATGAACTTTCCTGTGTTGACAGACAGATCACCGATCAGCTCAAATCCCGGCAGAGGCATCAATTTGATCTGACCATCGGGAAACTTTGAGGTCAGTGTACGGCAGGCAAGATCAGGGTGACCATTAATGATCATGGCACAAGAGCCGCAGATACCTGCCCTGCATATAAAATCAAACTGCAAGGATGGATCCTGATTTTCCCTTATATCGTTAAGTGCGATAAAGATGGTCATGCCTGGTGCTTCTTTGACCTCATAGGTTTTCATGGTGGGTATATCCCCCTTGAGCTGGGGGTTGTATCTTAGAATATGAAATTTAAGTAATCTTTCATTGTCGCTCATTATTTAAAGGCCTCCATCGTCTCCTGGTAACTCATCAATTCAAAGCACCTGATCTGATCATAACTGCTGATATAACAGCTGATTACAGTTTCACCATTTTTTTGAAAAACCATTATTTAAACCCCTTTCCGACACGCTCGTTCTTGCCTCTGAATTTATCAGGGATCTCTATGGGATTGAGAAGTTTTTGCATCTCAAAACGGTCCGCAGCGGGATTGGCCTTTTTAATTTCCTCCACCTGAGCCACTCTCTTCTCTGTGTCAGGATGGTGTATTGTATTATCAACGCCATAACCTCTTGATCCAGGAGGCATCTCCATCTTCATGATATCCAGATCTTCATATTTAACTTCAGGCAGATCCGCATTTTCATCCGGCCAGAAAGTCAGCGTCCTTTTGAGCCAATCACGGTCATTTCTTTCAGGATAATCTTCCCTTGCATGGGCTCCACGGCTCTCTTTTCTCAACATCGCACCATAAGCTACACACTGGGCAAGGCGTATCATTTTAGGAACTCTGATAGCCTCAACAAGTTCCGGATTGGATGAGCTTATTTTATGTCTTAGTGCTATGTTTTTAGATCTTTGATGCAGTACTTTAAGCTCTTCAACTGCCTGAGACAGATCAGCCTCATTTCTGAATATGCCAACCTTCTCCATCATTATCTGCTGCATCTCCTTTTTAAGCTCAAACGGATTTTCACCCTTGTCACGATTAAGAAGAGCCGATATTTTTTCCTTTTCCCGATCCATGAACTGCTCAATCAATTTGGTATTGATATTCAACGGGTTCATAGCACAATAGTCAGCTACATACTCTCCTACTATCATTCCTGCCACAACAGTTTCTGCAACAGAATTCCCGCCAAGGCGGTTAAAGCCGTGCATATCCCAACAGGCAGCCTCTCCGGCAGAAAAAAGACCTTTCATGGTCGGACTCTCTCCGGTTGATCTGGTACGGACTCCGCCCATTGAATAGTGCTGGGTAGGTCTGACCGGAATATACTCCTTGACCGGATCAATGCCGAGAAAATATTCACATATCTCTTTGACTTCTCTTAGATTCTTTTCAATGTGCTGCCTGCCAAGCAGGGTTATGTCAAGCCAGAGGTGATCTCCATATCGTGACGAGACTCCCTTGCCTTTTCTCATGTGCTCGGTCATTCGGCGAGAGACAACATCTCTTGACGCAAGCTCTTTTTTGCCAGGCTCGTAATCCGGCATGAAACGATAGCCATCCTTGTCCAGAAGAAGACCGCCATCTCCGCGGCACCCTTCAGTGGTCAGAATTCCAACAGGAACAATAGCTGTTGGATGGAACTGGACCGCCTCCATGTTACCAAGCGGTGCAACACCAGTCTCAAGCACAATCGCGTTTCCTATACCCTCAGAGATCACGGCATTTGTAGTTACCGCATAGAGACGGCCATAGCCTCCTGTAGCAATTGTTGTGGCTTTGGCAACATAGGCAATCAGCTCTCCTGTCACAAGATCACGCACAATAGCTCCGTAACAGACCCCCTCTTCGTGAATAAGGGCTATCGCCTCTTTTCTCTCATGAACCTGGATTCCAAGCTGAATCGCCTTGTTATCCATTGCATAGAGCATTGTATGACCGGTACCGTCCGAAGTGAAACAGGTTCTCCATTTTTTTGTACCACCAAAATCCCTTGAGGTGATAAGGCCATGAGCCTCGTCTTTTTCCGTAATGGTAACCTTCTGGCCATTAATGACAACCTCCCTGTCTCC
>JADFYT010000214.1 GCA_015232935.1 Desulfamplus sp. | reverse complement strand
GAATAAAAGACCAGGGCAAAAAGCCCCATTCCAGAAAATAGAGCTATCAGTTTACCCCAGTTTACCTTCTTTTGTTCTTGTACCGCATTCATTATTTAGCGACCTCCATTAAAGAGAATTATTACGAAAACAATTCTTGTATCAAATTTCCGTTCAAAGTCTTGGTTTTTCATATTTGAAATATTTTGCATGTTCAATCCTTACCACGAAAATGCAACCTGATTTACAATGAAAACGCAACCTGATTTTCATGATTCGGGGTCTCCAAGACACGGACATGCCCGTTTATTCATTGTTCTCAAGCCCGCACTCTTTCATTGTAGTGCAGATTGAATCAAAGACATCAGTAAGCCTTAGAATTCCGGTTATTTTATCATTTTTGGTTACAATAAGAGATTGATGGTAACCAAGCACAAGCTGGTGAATAGCCTCATCCAGAGAGGCGTCTTCATCAATGTATTCTCCGGCTGATGGCTTTCTCATCAATTTGGTAACTGAAATATCTCCCGCTTTTTTACACAGGTCCTTTAAAGGTGAATCCCAAAGCTTGTAATAAGTCACAAGAGATTTCATGAATTTACTGGAAAAACCATACGTCACAAGGTGGGAAGGTTCCTGCATCTCCGCATATTTAGGCTCAAGTGCACGAAGCACATCAGTCTGGCTCACCTTGCCTGTGACCTGTCCATCTTTACCCAGAACAAGTATTGCCCTGTGAGGATACTTTGTCCCCTGGTATGCTGCCTGTGCTTTTTCAAGCGCAATAACCGCGTCAAAAAGTGTCGCTGTCTCATCCACCGTCGCATATTTTGACAGCGAAACCATTAACTCTTTCACTTTATAACTTTTCAATTCAACTCCTCCTTCTGTTTATACATTAAGCACATCACGGTGCCTTAAAATCTTGCGTCCAGGTAAAATACCGCTTATGAAAAACTGCATACGCCTATCACAAACCAATATGCAGGTCAAGATTCATGTCAAGATAATTATTTGAATTAACAGCAATTACATCTCCCCATTCAATCCTGACTAATAAGTCAGTAGGTGCAATATATGTATAATACAAAGTTTGTATAATATCTTGATATAACTACTCATGCATGATAGATATAAATCGCGTTTTTTGGGATAACGAATCCGCAATAGCGTGAATCAGGTTGCTAAAATTTAAACTTTAACCGGAGTATTGAGTGATGCATTATATTGTTAAGAATTTAATGGTGCCAATTTCTGACTATGCAACTATTTCAGAAGGTTCAACACTTCTTGATGCTGTGTTGTCTCTTGAAAGCAGCAGAGTCGATGTTGGCAATACCATCTACCCTCACTGGATCGTCCTGGTTATGAACAGCCAGAACAAAGTCATTGGAAAATTGAGTCAGATAAATATTCTCAGAGCATTGGAGCCTGAGAACGGTCATGCTGACATGCTTCAAAAACTTCGGAATTTCGGATTCAGCCCGGGATTTATAACTATTTTAAGGGAGGGCAGTATTCCTGCTGAAAAATCTCTTGAGGATATATATACTGATCCGCAAATCATGAACATGAAAGTTGAAGATTTCATGCGCAAAATTGAAAAAAACGATTTTATAGATGAAAACACGCCTCTGACAACCGCTGCCCACCAGATGTCAGTCAGAAAAAGGCTCTCCATGCTTGTAACCAAGGAGGGAGAAGTCGTTGGCGTTTTAAGGCTGTCTGATGTTTTCACCGCTGTAATCAATGCCATGAAGACAACACAATTCGGCAGTTATGACCATGATGAATAAAACAGCATAAGTCGTACACTTACATATCTTATCAAACGGTAAACAGAAGGATTCAAAACATTAAGGATACAATATGCAGGAACTACAAAAACTTTACGACAGAATAGTACAACGTGCAAATATAAACCTGAGAGAACTCGAATTTGATGTTAACCCATACGTTCAAAATCTCATCCCTTTTGAGCAGATGGTTAAATTCTACGCATTCTTCGGGATTTCTCCCCACCACCCGTTAAATTTTCAATTCAAACACTCCAACCTTGCAGGCAGCTACTTTCTTGGACAGTGCAAGGTGACAAATTCCCTTCTGTACAAAAGCGATATCAGAGGAGATGAACTAAAAAGGCAGGGTGATCTTTTTCAATACCAGAACTTTGAGATTCCTGTGAGCAGAGATGAAGAGATTGATATTCAGGACAGTATGCTTATCAAGACCCTTGTGCATAATTTTTCCCATGACCCGGAAACCCTTGAGGAGTTCTTCATAAAAAATACTGTTGCCGCAAATTACGCCAACATTCATGGTGCACCGTCAGACGGATCTTTTGTCGGTTCGTTCGCAACAGTGGATATCACGACAATGCGCGATTGTGTGATCGGAAACTTCTCCTATATTCAGGCCGGTGAAATATACCATCTCAATATCGCTCCCGGAACCATATGGGTAAGAAATCCAGATGAGTTCAACTTCATGTATCAACATCCTGTTGAGGCACTGAATGAGTACATATTTTTCAAAGCAGGGATTGCTCCCCGCGGAATTTTTATTGATTTTGTGGAAGACAGAAAAGAGGCGTTTCAGCGTGTATTTGATGTTGTCAACATTGAACATGTAACTCCGGTACCGAGCAGTGCTTCCCTTGACAGATATGCTGTCAACAAGCCTCCAACACACATCGGTGAGAATGTGCTTGTCTCCCAGCGGGCGTATTTGCAGAATGCCTGGCTTGGCAAAGGTGCAAATGCACAGGAAAATTGCTATATTATCAACTCCCGACTGGAGGGCTATAATGTTACAGCACATGGTGCTAAGATCATTGGGGCGGAGCTTGGAACAAATGTGTTTGTAGGATTCAACAGTTTTCTGCGGGGAGCGGCAGGAAAAGGGCTTACAATTGGAAAAGACTCGATTATCATGCCGCATACCATAATTGATATAAGAACTCCTTTGACTATTCCCGAAGGCCATTTAGTGTGGGGAATGATAAAATGCAAGGAAGATCTTGACCGGCACAGCATTCCAATTGAAGACTTTTCCAAAGTTAACTCCAGCCTCACAATGGGCAACATGTTTTTTGAAGGTGACGGAGGAAGTTTTGTTGGTGCATTTCAAGATAGAATTCACCACATCCTTGAAGCAAACGGAGCATTTTTCAATGGCAGCGAAAAAAAGGGGCATGCCCAGAAAAATCAGTATATCTCGTTTAACACTCTGCAACCCTACCCTGAAGGTAAAAACAAGGGGCTGTATCCTACAATAGTTATCAAGCCTTGAACGGTTATTCATGAAAGGTTTTGTAATTGCCGGCACAGGCAGTGGATCGGGAAAAACCACCCTCTGTCTTGGAATCCTGGCATATCTGTCAAAAATTGGGTACAAGGTGGCACCATTCAAGGTGGGACCTGATTTTATTGATCCAGGCCACCACACCGCCCTGACAGGAAAAACAAGCCGCAACCTTGACTCCTGGATGCTTTCAAGGTCAACCAACATGGAGATCTTTGCAAAAGGGTGTGAAAAAGCAGATATAGCCGTGGTTGAAGGGGTTATGGGTCTGTTTGACGGATACAGCGGCACATCAGAGGCGGGCTCCACAGCACAGATGGCAAAATGGCTGGGGTTGCCCGTAATTCTGGTAGTCGATGCGAGAAGCATGGCAAGAAGTGCGGCAGCAATTGTTCAAGGATTTGAAAATTTTGATCCTGAGCTTGAGTTTGCGGGCGTAATATTCAGCAAAACCGGCAGCCAACGTCATTATGCCTACCTGAAGGAGGCACTTGAAGCAAACTGCCGCATGAAATGTTTAGGACATCTGCCACGCAACCCGGACATTGCAATGCCGGAACGTCATCTGGGTCTTGTGACTTCGGATGAGCATACACTTGCTTCAAATACAGTTGAAAAACTTGTTGAGATGATCGATAGATATACATCTCTTCGTGAGATGGTTGAAAATCTGCATGGAACTATGCCTCATCATTTTCCCCTGTCTCATCATTCTCCTCCTTTGACCGTGAAAATGGATATGGAATTACAGCAGAATATCCGTATTGCGGTGGCAAGGGACAAGGCTTTTTGTTTCTATTATCAGGAAAACATCGAGGCTCTACAGCGATATGGAGCCAGTATTGTTGAATTTTCCCCCATAACATCGTCTTCCCTGCCCTCTGATATTCATGGCATATACTTTGGTGGCGGATACCCTGAACTCTTTGCACAAGAACTTTCCAGCAATACAACCTTAATGGATCAGATAAGACAGAGAAGTTTGCAGGGGATGCCGATCTATGGAGAGTGCGGTGGATTCATGTACCTGTGCAAAGATATTACAGGGATGAATGAGATACAGGAGGCTGAAAATAAAGACTCAACAAAAAAATATCCCATGACCGGATGTTTCCCATTTTCTGCTGTGATGTCAAAAAAAATGAGAT
>JADFYT010000213.1 GCA_015232935.1 Desulfamplus sp. | reverse complement strand
CATAGAGGGTGCATGGAAGCCGAACCCTGTAAAATGGGACACGGGCTATCTTGAGGTGCTCTTCAAATACGAATGGGAATTAGTCAAAAGTCCGGCTGGTGCGAATCAGTGGCTGGCTAAGGACGTAGCTGAAGAGGACATGGTGGTTGACGCACATGATCCTTCAAAGAAGCACCGGCCTATGATGACCACGGCTGATCTGTCACTGCGTTTTGACCCGATCTACGGACCAATCGCACAACGTTACCTGCAGAATCCCGAGGAATTCGCCGATGCTTTTGCCAGGGCATGGTTCAAGCTGACCCATCGTGACATGGGGCCTCGTTCACGCTATCTTGGCCCTGATGTCCCGGCAGAAGAACTTGTCTGGCAAGATCCGCTGTCCGCAGTCGATCATGAGCTGATTGATGTTCATGACGCAGCCGACCTGAAGGCAAAAATCCTGGCTTCCGGCCTGTCGATCTCGCAGTTGGTAACGACCGCCTGGGCTTCGGCATCTACCTTCCGGGGCTCAGACAAACGTGGCGGAGCCAACGGTGCACGCATTCGTCTTGCACCGCAGAAGGATTGGCCAGTCAATCAGCCGGATCTGCTGAAGACCGTACTGCAGACCCTTGAGGGTATCCAGAAGGCGTTCAACACCGCACAGTCTGGTGGCAAGAAGGTCTCTGTCGCTGACCTGATTGTCCTTGGGGGATGTGCGGCTGTCGAACATGCGGCTAAAAACGCGGGGCATGACGTAAAGGTTCCCTTTGCTCCAGGGCGAACGGATGCCACTCAGTCACAAACAGATGCGGCCTCCTTCGCAGTGCTTGAACCTGTGGCTGACGGGTTCCGTAACTGGCAAAAAGCCAGATACGCGGTCACGGCCGAAGAACTGCTGGTGGACAGGGCACAACTGCTGACTCTGACCGCTCCGGAAATGACGGTTCTGGTGGGTGGACTCCGTGTGTTGAATAACAACGTCGGACTCTCCCGGCACGGAGTTTTTACCCTTCGGCCGGAGACGCTGACCAATGACTTCTTTGTTAATCTGCTTGACATGAGCACGACGTGGAAAGCAACTGCACAAGACGCTGACGTGTACGAAGGTCGTGATCGCACAACGGGAGAACTCAAGTGGACAGCCACCCGTGTTGACCTCATCTTTGGTTCTCATTCCCAACTGCGGGCACTGGCGGAAGTCTATGGATGTGAGGACTCTCGGGAAAAGTTTGTGCGTGATTTTATCGCGGCATGGAACAAGGTAATGAATCTTGACCGCTTTGACCTGAATTAATCGCGGTACAAACGCGTCAGATGGCTCTTGACAAGGTGAAAAAAACGGGCATATGATAACCGGTTCCAGCGGACGTATCAGTTCCTCCGCTGGAACCGGAATGTTTGTTGTTGACGTAAAGCAAGGAGAAAAGTGAAAAAAACTGTTTATCTCTCTAATGACTATAATAATGGTGGTTATCTGTCTTCTTGACGGGCAACTTGCAGAAAGCTGTCAAAGAGACTCCTTCCAGTTTCAGATCCTGTTTTAAACATTGCGATAGTTCATTATCAATGCAAAGGCAATTGTGCCGTAGGCTACAAAACTTCTGAAATACTCCCCGAGTGCCGGGTTGCCAAAAAGATTCTGGCCAGCCTGTGGCGATACAATAAAAAGCCAGTGAAAAAGAAAAATTCCAAGAAATGCGTGACTTACCCGTGCCTTTGTAATTGTGGCACCTCCGGCAAGCAGAGCCGCACACGAAAAAATATCTGTATTTGTATGGGCACTGTAAACATTGAGCATTCCAATATTCTGGATATAAACAAGATGCCCTATACAGGCAATAATTGTTGATGCGACAATGGCTTTGATTCTGACAAGATTCACATCAATCCCAAGTTGTGCTGCCCTTTCATGACTCTGGCTGATCACCTTGAACTCTTTTCCAAGCCTTGTCATGGTGCAGTACTTGACCATGGCTGCAAATGTGCACACGAAAAGTATCATAAAAAGGGGAATATCAATTTCGCCCGCATTGAATAACCAGATACGGTCAATAAAGTTTCTGTAAAGTTCAAGGTCAATCATATTTCGTATTCCAATACCTCTTGAGAGCATTATCTCCTGATTATCAGGTTTTATGACAGTGCCGTAACCCACCATGAAGACAAGCTGATAAATGCTGGTTGTAAAAAATCCTATAATCATGGTTGTTATCATCTCTCGATTTTTTACCCGATTCAGTGCGACACCTATAAGAGTTCCCATCACAATCGAGAGGATTGCTCCCAAACCGGCAATAAACAGCAGACCATCAAACCCTGGTATCTGAAAATCAACAGCCAGTATCATAGCGACCTGTGCACAAAGAGCACCAACAGTAATGGCAAAATTGATGCCCATTCCCGCGGTTATCGGTATAATCAAGGCAAGAACCATAACGCCGTCTCGTATAAAACGGGTTATCACCTCATTTAGAACAAAAGTGATGCTCATCTCAGAGAACCAAAGGCCAATGGCTGACAATACAAGGAAGAAAAAGGGGACAACATTAACCTTGTCAACCTGACGACTAATCTTTTCATATATGTGGATAATTTCTACGCCTCTCATGCTTTCACGATACAATTCTCATGTTTTTAAGATGCAATTCTTGTGCTTTTAAGGATTGATCTGTAAAATGCTATTGACCTACTGGTATGGTTCAATGTTTTTACCCCCTTCATAGAGCAGGGCATATAGAATAATGCCGTTGGTGATCATAAGCCTGAATATTTCAGCAACCTCTGACACCATAAGCTCGTTTGCAATGGGGCCGGAAATCAGGTAGGTGGTCTGAAAAAGAAAGGTGCCCAGAATAACATGAACAATATCGGTCTTTCTGCCCATGCTGCCTCCAACAAGAATGGCTGATGCCGCAGGAAATGCCATCATCAAAGGGGCATCATAAAGCTCCATGAATCCGTAGCTCTGGGCATATACACAGATTCCAATGGCTGCAATAATGGTGGAAAGTATAATGGCAACAGTTCTTGCCCGCACAATGTTGACACCGTTAAGAGCCGCGTATTGCTCATTCTCGCCTACTGCAATTATGGCTCTTCCAAAGGTGGTTTTGAAAAACAGGGCAACTGCAAGGCAGAGCATCCCAAAGAACAGAAGCATCCCTGCCGGCACATTAATGCCTCCCGAGCTTATTCCTCCCATGCTGATCCCTAAAATGCTCTCCCCTCCGGTGTTGGCCCCTCCAATATTTATCATCCACAGATCGTTGAGTCTCTTTGCAAAATAGCTTTTAAGACCAATTACAGGACGCATGCCCTGTCCGCCAATTGGCCACAGCATTGAAGGGTTGGAAAATGGAGCCGTTGCCCAGAAAAAATTCATCAAAGGGATAAACGAGAAACCTACGAATGTGGCTGTAATCTCCTCTCTTCCTTTGACCCTGTTAAGAATCGTGGCATAAATATAACCAAGTATCATGGCAGCCGGTATTGATAAAAGCATTGCCGAAATCAATCCCCACATTCCACGAATGGTCATGTTTACAGCCATGCACATTCCTATTAGCCCTGCAATGGCACCAACCGGCAACCCGAAATTTATGCCAACCCCTGCTTTGAGCATGGGTACAAGAGAGAGAACAAGTACGCCGTTCATCACAAGTCTTGTCAGGGCATCGCTTATAATCCAGTTCATGGGGATATCAAGATGAACAGCCACAAAAAACATTATGGCAAGAAATATGACTATGAAGAGCTGGGGAATCTGGATTTTTGTTTTGCTATGTGGGTATTTGGGTTTCATGCAGTCAATTTGCTGGAATAAGTTTGATTAAATAGCTTTGGTGCGATCAATTTGGTGTGAAAGATGGCTGATGTGATGTTGCTATTCAACTCTCAGAAGCTATCAAAGCAGCACCAAATGCCCCGATCATTTGAGGATTATCTGGCACTAAAACATTGCAGTCAAGTTTTTCAGAAAGAAGTTTTACCATGCAGTGATTTTTTGCAACTCATCCAGTACTTTACCAAGGTCATATTTAAGGCATTTTTTCATCCTTGCATCACCGCTTCTGGTGAGCTTGCCGGCAAGTGCGGGTTTTGTTCCACTTGCAAGGGAGCGGATAATTTGATCTGCCTTTTTGGCTGCAAACGCAGGAGTGCTCTTTTGATTTTGCAGCCTTTGAAGCTCTTTTTCAACCTTTGGTATGTACATATACGTTTTTTATCATAATAGTTGCATTCCTGTTAAAGGTTGAGTAATTTGCCTGTGGTATTTCAGGAAAAGGTTCTGGCTCGCCGAGCCCCTTATTCAAGGGCTTGCACAGCAAAACCGCCAGGTTGATTTATGCGAAAGTCTCTTTAAATATCCGTGATTATACGACTTTCATTTTTAGTTGTGCCCATCAGGACATGGCCGTTATCTGGAAAACTATAAAACAAAAAAAAT
>JADFYT010000212.1 GCA_015232935.1 Desulfamplus sp. | reverse complement strand
GCCGCTCAGAGCGACCCGTGAGGAGATATTCATAAAACCAGGAGAGACAGCAAGAGTAGCTGTAACAGGCGGTATCCCGCCATTTGACTGGCAGACAGGATATGGTGAAATGAAGGATGTCCGCACAGACGATGCCGGATACAACTTCTACACGGCTCCTGACGTGATGGTAGAAGACGAGATCAGCATCCGTGACAGCAAGGGAGATACAACAACTGTAGCTATTCATGTAACCAAGCCGTTGCAGGTAACTCCAAATATCCGTTATATTGAGCGGAAAAAAACCAAAAAGTTTACTGTCGTAAGCGGTGTTGAACCCTATACCGCCGCTATTATCAAAGGAGACGGAGATATTGATCCTGTGAACAGCAATGACGGAATTTTCACGTTTACTGCCGGAAACACAGCGGATGACGATGTTCTGATCGAGATCTCGGATAACAGCGGACAGACGGTTCAGGTTCATGCTTATGTAGAGACTTCGTTAAAGGTTACCCCTGGTATCATCTATGTGGACAAGAATTCTCAAACCGTGTTTAGAGTTTCAGGCGGTACAGGTGGATATGAAGCTATCGCATCTTCAGGAAATGTAGAAATTGACCCTGAAACCGGAAAAGGAACTTATACATCACCATCCAGAACCGGAAAATATACTATCAATGTATATGACTCCAGAGACAAGTCTCTTGAAATTCAGGTAGATGTCGCGAAAATAACTCCTGTTATCTCCCCCGCAATCGTACATATTGATGCCGGAGAAGCAAGAACATTTATGGTGAATATGGGTGCTCCCCCATATGAATGGTCATTTGAGGGCGGTCTTGTTACCAGACTTGATGAAGATGGCTCTACAATAGAGATTGTTGCCCCCAATGTGTCAGGCAGCTACAAGCTGGTTGCTGTGGATGCTGCGGACAACAGGGCTGAGGCCAATGTGTCAATAAGCCTGCCTCTTTTGATCTCTCCCTCGTCAATGACTATTTATCAGGGAACTTCACCGAATCTGAGAATTACACCGGTAGGTGGTATAGGACCTTATCAGTGGATCAGCTCGGAAGTCGCTGTTGAAACCAAAGAGGATTTTGCCATAATTAAACCCTTGACCCGTGTCGAAGCTGGAAAAGTGTACACAGTTGAGTGCAGAGATGCAGCCGGTGCGACCGCAAATATGAATGTGATCGTCAGCAGAATCCCGGGTGATCTTAACGGAGACGGTATTCTGGACAACGATGAGATGATAGGTGTGATTGAAGCCTATGTTCAGGATTCTTCAGTTCAGGGCATTATGCTGGGTCCAGAGACGGTTTACAGCCATGTGGAGGCGTTTACCAGCAAATCAGAATAACTCTTAACATAGTCTGTAATTACGCTGCTCCATAAAGGGGCAGCGTTTGAATCAGATTGTTTTTTACCTTCCCCCTGATGCTGAATTCGATTCAGTAAAAGGGGGTTTTTTGTATGCAAATAGGCCACAGATTCCAGCTTTGGCCGTATTCTGATTATTTTAAATTCTCTGAATCCGGACAGCCATGATGGACAGGATAAGGACAGATGATTTTTATCCTGTCCATCCGTTAATCCTGAGCATCTTGATCCAGACAAATGCCAGGCCTTAAAATCCTGGAACCAACCACTATCTTCTGGGGACTCAACCAATGATAACTTATGTGCTTTATGCAATCGCATTACCCCTGATGCTGCTCATATCCCCTCTATCAGCTTCAGGCCCCGAACAAATGACTACAACCCCCACAATCATTTACAGCCAGCTCGGAGGAGAACACCAGATTACCATTAACGGAGGGCTTCCACCCTATCGATGGTACAGCCTGTCCGGTGATATTGATAAGCAAAATGAACATCAGTTCACCTATACGGCACCAAACCGGTTTGGCACTGACAAGGTGACTTTTGAAGACAGGACTGGTAACAAAGTTCAAATAGAGATAAATATACCAAGGCCACTCTCCCTGTCACCGACCCGATTTGATCTTGGCATTGATGGAGAGGCTCAAATCAGGGTCTCCGGCGGGAGTGGGCAATGGTGCGTAAAAGAGCATCAGGAGCTTGAGATTCTCGACACCACTCCGACTCATCTCACGATCCGGCCTGATGGAAAAATAGGATTAAAAAACATTGTAATACAGGATGTTATAACTCATGAATCTGTTGTTATGGAGATAAATGTTTTTGGAAATATGGAAATCAAAGTGGAGAAGTGAAATTTAACAAAGTCTGAATCAGGATGGTCAGGATAAAAGGATAAGGGCAGGATTTGCTCATACTTTACATTCTTAAAAATCCCGGGCATTCTGACTCTGACAAAATATCAAGCAAAAGGAGAAATTTATGAAAATACGTTATCTGTTTTTATCTGTTTCATTCTGGCTTGTTTTTGCCGCAAATACATCTTTTGCCGCAACTTGGCCAGTACCTGACACTGGCATAACAAAATGCTACAACAACTCATCGGAAATTCCCTGCCCCTCACCAGGCGAGCCATTTTACGGGCAGGATGGAAATTACAGCATCAACCCCATGTCCTACACAAAACTTGATTCCAGCGGCAATGATCTCCCGATTACCGCCACAGAATGGACAATGGTACGGGACAACGTCACCGGGCTTATCTGGGAAAACAAGAACAGCATGGATGGAAAAGGGGATTACACAAATCCTCATGATGCTGACAACATATACACCTGGTACGACAGCAACTCCGCAACAAACGGGGGAGACGCAGGAACTGCCGGAGATGGAACAGATACCGAAGATTTTATAAAATCACTTAATAATTCCAAATACGGCGGTTATTCTGACTGGCGACTGCCAACAATGAAAGAGCTTGGAACTATCATAGATTATAGTAGTATTCAGGTTTCAGGGCCAGCTGTAAAAACAGACTTTTTTCCTGACACAATATCTAATTTTTACTGGTCGAACACTACCTATTTAAACAATACCGGCAATGCGTGGGGAATTAATTTCAGCGAAAGTGCCGATAGATATTATATCAAGAACAACCCTGCCTATGTAAGAGCTGTGCGTGGTGGAGAGGCAACGCCATATTTGACTGTTGCTATTGATGGTATAATTATAGATTTGACAACCGGTCTTATGTGGGAACAGGCAACCGGAGATAATGGCAATATGATGATCTGGGAAGAGGCACTTGACTACTGTGAGAACCTGACACTTGGTGGTCATGCGGACTGGAGGCTTCCTACTGTAAAAGAGCTGCGAACTATTGTTGATTACACCCGTAAATCTCCTGCTATCAACAAAGATATATTCTTTGATGCAGAAACCTCTTTTTATTGGTCTTCTACTACAGATTCAACCAATACAGCCAATATCTGGGGTATCTATTTTGTCAGCGGCGTAGGAATCAGCGGTGTTAAGGACAATATCAGCCATGTTCGGGCTGTTCGCGGTGGAGACACTGGAACATTATTGGATAACTGGGTTATGGAAGTCTCTCCTGTAAGTCAGAATGTCTCCAAGGATGCGGGAACAACGAGCTTTGATGTTTCCAATGCAGGAACGGACACCATGAACTGGACAGCACAGATTCTTTCTTACAGTGACTGGATTCAAATAAATTCAGGGTCAGAAGGCAACAATGCAGGTACTGTCAGTTGTTCATTTGATGCCAATGACAGTGCCTCAGAACGAACAGCTACAATAAGAATAACTCCAGAAGGTTCAGATGTAAGCCCAATGGATGTAACAGTCACTCAGGCAGCCGGCGGGAGCCTGTTAACGGTAACTACCGGCAACGCATTCTCTGTGTCTGAAAATTCCGCAACCCTTACCGGAACTGTTCAAACTTCTAACTCGAACGGTTTTGCAGAAGCATATTATTATTTTGAGTATGGCACAACCACGGCTTATGGTTTCAGCAGCAGCCAGATTTTAATTCCTACCGGTGTTACTTCTACAGTAACTTCAGAATCGGATATTGCCGATCTCACCGAAAGCACCGCTTATCATTTCAGGTTGGTTGTCATAGACGCTTCGGGTATTAATTATGGCAGCGACCGGACATTCACCACTACTGATAGTGCAGGAGATTCTTCTGAACAATGGACTATTACAGACAACAGCGGAAAGAGAATCAGATTTGAGATTACAAAGGATTCTGACGGCAATTTCCTTTATGGAGGCTTGAGTGCAATTGAAAGGGGGGCAAGAACAGTCACGCCTAAAGTCACGCTCTGTCCGTTGCTGTCCTTGAGAGTGTAGATATATGGCTTGTCCGAGGCAAGCACAGGTGCCGAAAGAGTCCAGATATACTTGCCGTAAACCTGTTCCACTGTTCCGGCAGCACCCGAAGCTCCGGCAGAATCATGGGCAGTATAAGGAGGCGTTCCTCCGTCAATATCGACAAAAACCGATTCTGACTGTTTTACGCGGACAGAAGCAGGAGTTATGTTCAGCGGCACCGGA
>JADFYT010000211.1 GCA_015232935.1 Desulfamplus sp. | reverse complement strand
TTGACAAAAAAAAGATGACCTTAGAAATTCATCCGGCCGTCAATGATCTTAAGAGTGACTATGAAAAAGGTAAAATGAACAGGCGCGAATTCATCCGCTTTGCTACACTTCTTGGGCTATCTGCCACAGCAGCGGGTCAGATGGCGGGTCTTGCATTTCCAGTAACTGCGTCAGCCAGTGCCGTAAAACGGGGAGGCAAGATTCGCATTGCAGCTCCGGTTCACAAAGTCACTCATCCTGCACAGTTTTCATGGATTGCCCCTACCAACCAGCTTCGTCAGGTGGCCGAGTACATGAGCTATACAGACGAAAACAATATTACCCACCCATATCTTCTTGAGAGCTGGGAGCCAAGTGCTGATCTCAAAACATGGACACTTAATGTAAGAAAAGGGATCAAGTTCAACAATGGCGATGAATTCAATGCTGACGATGTAATTTTTACATTCAACCAGTGGCTTGATAAAAATGTCGGCTCTTCAATGCTTGGAATGCTCGAAGGCTATCTTGATACCGCAGGGATTGAAAAAGTTTCTGACAATAAGGTTGTTCTACATCTGAAAACCGCTGAAATAGGCGTGCCTGAACATCTTTTCCACTACCCTGCAATGGTATTAAACCACCGTACATTTGAAGGCGATTTTATTAAAGCCCCCCACGGCACAGGCCCATATACCCTCAAGGAGTTTGTTGAAGGCGAACGTTGCGTGCTTACCAGACGCAATGATTACTGGAAAAAAGGTGCTGACGGACAGCTTTTGCCCTATCTTGATACCATTGAGTTTGTAGATATGGGAACCGAAATGGCTCCGATGATTGCAGCCATGCAGGGCGGTGAAATTGACATGATTGATCTTGGCGACCAAAGTGGTCCGGAGGTATATCAGGCTCTCAAAGACAATCCCAAAGTCAACGTCTATCCTGTCCCGACAAACCAGACAAGGGTTCTGAGAATGAGAGTTGATATGAAACCCTGGTCTGACAACAAGGTTCGTCAGGCACTCAAACTTTGCCAGAACCGTGAAAAGATACTTGCTCTTGCCTACTTTGGTCAGGGAATGATAGGCCAGGATGTGCATGTCAGCCCGAAACATCCCGAATACTGC
This sequence comes from Desulfamplus sp., assembly GCA_015232935.1. Taxonomy (GTDB): domain Bacteria; phylum Desulfobacterota; class Desulfobacteria; order Desulfobacterales; family Desulfobacteraceae; genus Desulfamplus. The sequence goes on along the minus strand of JADFYT010000211.1, from coordinate 3,346 downwards.
CCGATTGAAACTCCCAGGTATGATCCTGAAACAGCAAAAAAACTGCTTGCAGAGGCAGGCTATCCAAATGGCCTGGATGTAAACCTGGCAGTTGGAAGCGGATGGAAAGAGATTGTAAGGTATGCTGAAATTCTCAAAGAGGATGCTCTGCCTGCGGGTTTCAGGATTAACATTCAGACAATGCCAAACTCCCAGTACTGGGAAAAATGGACAGAGGTGGATCTTGGAATCACCACATGGGCACATCGCCCACTTGGTACAATGGTCTTGAATCTTGGCTATGTTGCTGATGAAAAAGGTGCTCCTGCACCATGGAATGAGTCACGCTGGGTGGATAAAGAATTTTCCGAGCTTCTTACCAAAGCCAATGGAACACTTGATGTTGAAGCACGACGCAAAATATTCTGCCAGCTTGAGAAAATCCAGCAGGAGAGAGGTTCTGCCGCGATTGCCTTCTGGATCAATGTCTGGACAATAGCTTCAAAACGTGTTCAGGGTGTAATTTCCCATCCAAGCCTCTATCTGAAACTTGATGAATTCTGGGTAAATGCCTGATCAGTAAAGGATGATGGTCTAGTGCTTCTTCAAGTTTAAAGTGTCGGGTGGATTTTCAGGAGATTCAATGTTTCGAGTAGTTTTCTACCCGACAACTAAACCTTGAAAGAACACTAGTAAAAATGCAGAAATTCATTTTTCGCACCATGCAGATTCAAGAAGTTATGGTTATAGAAATAACCTTAAATCAACTTTTTACGAGACCATCAAGGATAATCCCTGCTAATAAAAATTGGCCATGGCCTGCCATTGCAACAAATGGCTGACTGTTAACCAATGATCCGTTAATCTGTGGCTGAAATCCATTTTTTTCAGGTCAGCCGCAGATTGACATCTCTCCAGGAAGGATATTATGGCAAAATTTATTATCAGACGTTTTTTTCTGCTGGTTTTAACCATGTTTCTTGTATCTGTTGCAGTTTTTATGATTGTTGAATCCTCCCCTGGAAATGTGGCGAAAAATGTTCTTGGAGCCTTTATTACTCCCGAGCAGGAGGCATCCTTTCTTGCACAGCAGGGTCTGGACAAGCCACTGCTGCAACGATACTGGTTCTGGCTGATGGGCAGCGACCGTGCAGCCGCAAGAAAAAGCGGACTTGATCTTGAACTTATTGAAACTGAAGCCGGGTTTCAGGAGTGGTGGGCAAAGGGCAAAGACAATACCCTTATGCGATGGGACATTGAAGGCGACGATCTGACTGTTTATATAAGAGATGCAGACGGTAAAATCAGTACCCGAAAAGACAACCAGAGATGGAGTGACGCCAGGGATGGGAGCCGGATCTTCTGGGGAATAGACCGAAGTAACCATGCTGTACTATGGGTAAAAGGTGCTTCCAATGAGGTGTGGACTTTTGTTCCAGGCACAGGATGGATAAAAAGTACAGGCGGCCCTCAAAGCTACATACCGCTCAAGAAGGGCTTTTTGCGGGGAGATTTTGGTGTATCCTTAAGAACCGGAAGGCCTGTGGGAAAAAGCCTCTTCATACGACTTAGAAATTCAGTTGTCCTTGCCGGAATAGCATTTGTTGTTGTAATGCCTCTTGCTCTCATGCTTGGAATGGTTGCCGGAATCAATGAAGGCTCATTTAAAGACAGATTTCTCTCCATCTCCGGCATGATCTTTTCCGTTATTCCTGAATTTGCAACCGGTATTTTTCTTATCCTGATCATGTCACACTGGCTTGAACTTGTTCCAGGAGCTTCGGTCTTTGGAGAAAAAGCCCCCTGGCAAAGGCCTGACATGCTTGTTCTTCCAGTTCTGACCTTGACACTTATTGAACTTGGATATGTGCTGAGAATAACCCGTGCAAGCATGGCTGAGGTGATGCGGTCTGCATATATAAGGACAGCTTTTCTCAAAGGGCTTCCATTCTGGCAGGTAGTTTTACGTCATGCAGCTAAAAACGCCCTTATTGCCCCAATTACCGTAATAATGCTGCATGTCAACTGGCTGATGGGTGGTATTGTTATTGTAGAGGTGGTGTTTGGTTATCCCGGACTTGGTCAGTATCTTCTTGATTCTGCTCTTTACAAGGATGTAAATGCCATTGAAGCTGGAACCATGATAATGGTTCTTCTTGCGGTCGGCACACAGCTGTTTGCTGATATACTCTACACATTCCTAAACCCAAGGATAAGGTATTCATGATGGATAAGGCTACGAAGAAGAGTCAAACAATGTCTGAACACAAGCAGCTTTGCTGCAATTGTTCTGACAGGGTTGAAATTCCTGAACAACAAGAACAACAAGAACAGAATATAAAATTGCCGGCAGACAAACCATCTGGAGCAGATACTCCCCATGGTGGAGATAAAGAGACAGAAACTCAAATAAAAACAAGAGGCAAATTACAAGATATTCTGGCTGTTCTTTTTTCATCAAAGGCTGCAACAACCGGCCTTATTCTTGTTATGTTCTGGGTATTTGTGGCACTGCTCGCCCCATATATAACCTCATACAGCCCCACGGAACAGGACTGGAAAGCTCCAAATCAGGGACCATCCCTGTCACACCCGCTTGGAACAGATGAACTTGGAAGAGATCTCTGGTCACGCCTTGCCTATGGTGCCCGTATCGTACTTATAATAATGCCGGTCAGCGAAAAGTTATGGATTCCTGGAGGTACAGCCATCTGGGGGGTTATTGCCGCTCTTTTTTTCGGAGCATCGCTTGGGCTTGTCAGTGGATACAAAGGGGGCTGGCCAGATGAGATTATCATGCGTCTTCTTGATGCCATGATGTCAATACCGGTAATCCTTCTATACCTGATAATTGTGGCAGCTCTTGGAGCATCTGCTGTTAATGTTGTTATTGCAATCGCCATTGTGGGAACCCCAGGTGTTGCCCGTATTGTAAGAAGTCTGACCCTTGACATACGAACAAGAGATTATGTCAGAGCTGCCGAAACAAGGGGGGAGACTCTTTTGTATATCCTGTTCATGGAGATTCTGCCCAATGCCAAAGGCCCTATCATTATTGATGCCATGCTCAGAGTAGGTTATGCAATTTTTGCCATGGGAACTCTCGGGTTTCTCGGCCTTGGCATGCCGCCGCCGTCACCGGACTGGGGCAGCATGGTAGCCAAGGGCAGAGAGTTCATACTTATGGGGAACCCCTGGGCATCCTTGTGGCCATCGCTTGCGATTGCGTCACTTGTCGTGGGGCTGAACCTTCTTGCTGATGGCCTTCGTGAAGAGTCCATGAGATATCAGTAATAACAATGCAGACGGGTTTTATGCAAGGATCTCTTTAAATCGCCGTGACCATATGACTTTTATTCTTCGTTGT
>JADFYT010000210.1 GCA_015232935.1 Desulfamplus sp. | reverse complement strand
AAATACCTTATATCAAAATTAGCGAATGGGGAGATCAAGTGTTATAGATTTCCAGAAAAGTCTTTTGGCAAGATCAACCCTTTGCCATTGATCTCAGGCAGCAAAGCAACAAGTTTAATGAAGGATTGCCAATATTCTTTGGTCTTGACTTAAAAAAATGCCTTTGTTAAAAAATATTATATTTTTGACAACAACATGAATGGATTGTCATGATACAAAATTGCAAACATAAAATTCTCATTGTTGATGACTCATCTGACAACATAAAAATTTTCATAGACCTGCTGCATCAGGACTATGACACTTTTTTTGCAAAAGATGGAAGAAAAGCCATTGAAATGGCATACAGGGTCATGCCGGATATTATTCTGCTTGATATTGTCATGCCGGATATTGATGGTTACGAGGTGTGCAGAAGACTCAAGAGTGACAAATTGGTTGCAGACATACCAATCATTTTCATATCGGCAAAGAATGACGTGGAAGATGAAACAACGGGGCTTGATCTTGGAGCGGTTGATTATATAACCAAACCTGTAACTCCCGCTATTTTACAGGCAAGAGTCCGCACTCACCTGAAACTCAACCGTGCAATGAAGGAGTTGAAATTTTTATACAGCATGGCATTGGATGCTAATCCACTTACAGGGCTGCCTGGCAATAACAGCATTGCCAGACGGATAGAGGCGGCTATATCCAGGGCTGAAAAAATATGTGTCATCTATTCTGATCTTGATAATTTCAAGGCATTTAACGATAAATATGGTTTTGCCAAGGGAGATGATGTAATCATTTTTAACAGCCATGTTATTCAGATGGGGATGAAAGCGAATGACGTAGATGATTTTTTCATCGGACATATTGGCGGGGATGATTTTGTAGTGACTCTGCCTCTGGAAAAGGCCTATGAAGTGGCACAGAGCATTATATGCATGTTTGATGACGGAATTACCAGATTTTATACACCTCAAGATATTGCAAGAAAAGCCATTATAGCATTTGACCGGAAAGGCAGGAAACAGTTATTCCCAATTATCTCCATCAGTATGGCCGGGGTAGATCTCTCATCTTCTCAATACAAACAGTATATTGAGGTGAACGATGCTTTTTCCGGAGCCAAGAAAAAGTCAAAATCCATTGAGGGAAGCAGCTTTATCATGGATAAACGCAGAATTACAAACAAATAAGGACAGTTGTATAACAAAAATGAAGATCTTTACTTACCCCTCTGAAGAAGGGGAACAGCGTGTGGTTGATATCATTGAGCGTGGCCTTGGCTTTTCAGAAAATGATTACAAGCAGGTTGCAGAATATATTGAGGATGTAAAGACCCGAGGCGACAAGGCTTTGGTCGATTACACAAACCGCTTTGACTCAAAGGCTGTCACAGAAGGCAATTTAAAGGTGACACCAGAAGAGTTTGAACATGCCGAAAAACAGGTGGATAGTACCTTTTTAAAAGCTCTTGAACGTGCGGTCGCACAATTGACAACATTTCATGAAAAACAGAAACAAAACTCGTGGATAGATAACCCTCGGGACGGGGTTATGGTAGGACAGCTTGTCAGACCGGTGACAGCCGCCGGAATCTACGCGCCAGGAGCCAAAGGGGGGAAAACTCCTTTGGTTTCATCGGTGCTGATGGGTGGAATACCCGCAAGCGTGGCAGGAGTTGAATCAATCTGTCTGATGACTCCTCCAATGAGCGACGGCACAATCAATCCCCACATGCTGGTAGCGGCCAGAAGGGTTGGAATTGATGGAGTATTCAAGGCAGGAAGTGCGTGGGCTGTTGCCGCCATGGCTTATGGCACGAGACAGGTCCCAAAGGTTGATGTGATTGTAGGGCCTGGCAATCTTTATGTAACCCTTGCCAAAAAGATCGTATCCGGAACCGTTGGTATTGACATGATCGCCGGGCCAAGCGAGATTCTTGTGATTGCGGACAAAGATGCCAATCCAAAATTTCTTGCGGCTGACCTTCTATCCCAGGCAGAGCATGATGTAATGGCTTCGGCCATTTTAGTGACAGATTCCAGTGACCTTGCCATTGCAACATCCAATGAGGTTCAAGTCCAGCTTTCAGCACTCTCTCGAAAAGAGACCGCTGAAAGGTCTGTCCGTGATTTTGGCACAATCATGGTTGTTCCTGACATTGAGAGTGCAATTGCCCTGTCCAACCGGCTTGCACCTGAGCACCTTGAGCTTGTTGTAAAAGATCCGTTTCAATATATTGGCCAGATAAAAAACGCGGGAGCACTTTTCGTAGGGCCATACACTCCGGAACCTGTAGGAGATTATATTGCCGGCCCCAACCACGTTCTACCCACGGCCGGTACCGCCCGTTTCTCCTCAGCCCTCTCTGTTGACCATTTCATAAAAAAAACCAGCCTGATAAGCTACTCTGAATCCGCATTTGAGAAGGAAGCAGAAGATATCATGACCCTTGCAGATATTGAAGGGCTTGACGCACATGCCAATTCAATACGCGTCCGGATCTCTTCCAGATGAAAAAAAAAGAAATTTACCTTATTGACGGCAGTGCGTACCTTTACCGTGCCTTTCATGCAATTCCCTCTCTTTCCACCTCAAAGGGGCTTCCTACCAATGCGGTATTTGGCGTTACCATGATGCTTTTAAAGCTTATGAAGGAGCGACAGCCTGAATATGCGGCTATTTTTTTTGATGTAAAAGGGCCTACCTTCAGGCATGAGATATATGAAAAATACAAGGCCAACCGTTCAGCAATGCCAGATGACCTTGTTCTGCAAATTCCGTTTATAAAGGATGTTGTTCGTGGATTGAATATCCCGATTGTGGAAAGGGAGGGGTTTGAGGCAGATGATCTGATCGGCACATATTCCCGAATTGCCGGAGAAAAGGGCTGGAGCTCTGTCATGGTGACAGGTGACAAGGATTTTATGCAGCTTGTTGCTGACGATTGTGTGATCTGGGATCCAATGAAAGAGAAGCAGATAGACAAAGAGTCGATTCTCAAAGAGTTCAATATAATGCCGGAGCAGATTATAGACATGCTGGGGCTTGCCGGAGACACATCAGACAATATTCCAGGAGTGCCGGGAGTAGGACCAAAAACCGCACTTAAGCTCATCCATGAGTATGGCTCTGTGCAGGGAATTTATGACAACATCGAAAAACTTGAATCAAAGAAAGCTCTTTATGCAAAACTTGTCGAAAACAGGGAGCAGGCATTTTTAAGCCGTAAACTGGTAACCATTGACCGGTTTGTGGAGCTTCCCCGTCAGATTGAAGAGTTTTGTCTGCAACCTTATGACACAGAAAAACTGGCAGAACTTTTTAAGGCATTTGAGTTCAGAAAACTGCACCAGGAATTTTTTCAGGAGAGTAATAACCAGAAACCTGCAAGGAAGGATTACCAGTGTCTTACATATATAAAAGATGTTGAAAATCTTGTCAGGAAAATTAGAGACAATTCACAGAGCATGAACGGATCATACAGGTTTGCCATTGACACCGAGACTACATCGTTAAATCCAATGCTTGCCGAACTTGTGGGAATTTCCATCTCATACAAACCTCATCAGGCATTTTATATTCCGGTTGGTCATGTCAACCCGGACAATCCCGCACCAGAACTGTTTAACCAGAACATGAAATCTGCAAAAGAGATTGTACAACCAGACAAGCAGGCCGTGCTCAATATTCTAAAACCCCTGCTTGAAGATCCCGCTGTCGAGAAGGTGGGACAGAACATAAAATATGACTATATTGTGCTTGCTAAAAACGGCATACATATGCAGGGAATGGTTTTTGACACAATGATAGCCTCATATCTTCTGAATCCATCAGGACGCGGCCATGGCCTTGACCAGATTGCACTGGATCTTCTGGGGCATCAAAACATAAGCTATGCAGAGGTGACAACGCCGGTTTCTGATTATATTTCCAAAGCAGACACCGTGTTCTCTGATTCCGGTTCTCAATTGGGCACAGCGGTTTCTGGTTCCAGTTCCAAAGCAGGCACAGCGGTTTCTGGCTCTGATATAGTCGATTCCGTAAAAACTGACTCAAGCCGAAAAAAGCCTGTCAGGAGCAAGAAAGGCAAACCGCTTCTTTTCAGTGAGGTCTCAATTGAAAAAGCCACGGATTATGCCTGTGAAGATGCTGATATAACTTTGCTTGTGCATGATATTCTCAAGAAAAAGATAGAAGAGAATGATCTTGATGAACTCATGCAGACCATTGAGATGCCTCTTGTGCCTGTGCTTGCACGGATGGAGATGAACGGTATAAAAGTCGATCATGAAAAGCTGCAAAGACTTTCCAAAGAGTTTGAACAGGAGCTTGAGCAGATTGAAAAAAAGATTTTTGCCATTGCGGGAGAGCCTTTCAATATAAATTCCTCCCAGCAGCTCGGGTCAATCATCTTTGAAAAACTCAAACTGCCGGTACAGAAAAAAACCAAAAAAAA
>JADFYT010000020.1 GCA_015232935.1 Desulfamplus sp. | reverse complement strand
ATGTCACTGATAATGTTTCTCTCAATGTGGATACAGTACCGTAAACAAATGGGCGAGACACTCCATATTCTTCAGCGATTGCGGTGATTCTGCCCCATTGAGAATATTCTTGAGCCAAATATGCGTTAATGGCAATGTGGGCTCTAATTGATTCGGTCAGATCCTTTCGACGTACAAATGGCTTTCTTGTAGACCCAAGACAGCTTGCATTAACTTTTTTCATGAGCTTAGTACCTTTTATGCATTTTGTTGTTTGGGACTCAACATACATCAACAGGGCGTTTGTTCATAATTATTTTTTGTCAACATGCTAACTTTTAAACTTAAAAATTCATTTTATCTCTCGAAAATGTAAAGCGAGCAATGAAACATGCCTTTTTTTGAAGTTCTATTTCATGTTTCCGTTTTATGATTTAATAAAGAGCAAGAAGAGTACCATCCAGAAAAATATTGGAATCAAAGATTAAAACATATTGATTTTATAATATTTTTTTGATTTGAAAAAGCATATGGAGTTTGTTATATTAATTTTTCGCAAGTGTTGAAATATACCACAGTTAAAAGGTGATCCAGAGTAGCCAGGCATTTAATAGCATGTGGATAGCCCTGCCAGTGACACATTTCAGGACACTGTAGTATTTTCCCGCACTCTATTTGTATTTTCCTACACTTTGCCATTAACAGATTTAGCATTTTTAATGCTTACCCTGACTTATTGAGAACTTACTTAAACGAGCATGATTGACATGTATCAATCACCCCCAAATATAAAAATGATAGTCATTTTCACGGTAAATGTATTTTGATTTTCATGATCCGGAGCGGTCAACATATGGCCATGACAGTTTGTTTTGATTCTTCCAAACTCTATATTCAAAAGGATCTCGCCAATGAAGCTTCCTGACAACGAGATGGAGACCATTTTAAATGGTATCAGGGATTTTATCATGATTATATCCCCTGACAGAGAGGTTATTGAAGTTAATGACGTTTTTTTGAGGCGTATGAATTATACCCGCGAACAGGTTATCGGAAAAAAATGCTATGATGTATTCAAGGAGTCCACCCGCACAAACAGCAACTGCGATAAAATATGTCCTCTTGAAAAGGTCATCCGGAACAAACGGCACTGCCAGGTGGAACTGACCCGCCTGGGACCTGACAACAAGGAGAGATACGCGGAGCTGACCATTTTTCCTATATGGAAAAACAAGGGAGAAATCTCTAAATTCATTGAGATCAGCAGGGACATAACCAAAAGAAAACGAGATGAACAGGAGATCACAAGACGTCTGGAAAAGATGGTTGAGGAGAGGACAAAACAGCTTAACGCAACACATGAGAAGCTGCTCCACCAGGATAAAATGGCATCTCTTGGCAAGCTGTCGGCATCTGTTGTACACGAGATTAATAATCCGGTGGCGGGTATCCTGAATCTTATAATGCTCAACAAGCGAATAATTGAAGAGGGGCCGGTTAATGAAGAGGAGATGAAGCTTTTTTCAAAATATCTTAATCTCATGGAGACAGAGACCCGCCGCATAAGCAGGATAGTCTCCAACCTGCTTGTTTTTGCAAGACAATCCAAAATTGAGTTCAAGGAGATTGACGTGAACTTTCTTGTTGAGCAGACCATCTTGCTAAATTCCAATCTTTTGAAAATAAACGGAGTCAAGTTAACAACGGAACTAGATAGTTCTCTTCCACCTTGTCATGGCTCAGAAGATCAACTCAAGCAGGTTTTCATGAATTTCATATCCAATGCCGCCGAAAGCATGGCAGCCACATCAGGAGGTGTACTTACAGTCTCTACTGAATATCAGCACGAGAGTGACACGGTGGTCATCCGTTTTACAGATACCGGAACCGGCATTCCACAGGAGAATATTTCAAAATTGTTCGAGCCTTTTTTTACAACAAAAAAGATAGGAAAGGGGGTCGGATTGGGACTATCGGTTGCCTATGGTATAGTTAAGGAGCATGGGGGAGGTATTTATGTCAATTCTCATCCTGGAAAGGGGTCAACCTTTAAAATAACACTTCCAGGAACACCCGAGTTTATTAAGGACAGAGGCATTGCTCAAACTGTCTGCCCCGGGATATAACTGATTATGCAGCAACCTTAATCTGATTTTGACCTGCCTGAAATGCCGGGATTTCAAGATCATTAACCTTCATGGCCATTACAAGGCCGCCCCGAATCATGAAAGTCAGAATGCATTTTCATGGTAAATATTAAGAGAGTTTTTTCACCCGACAGCTAAACCTTGAAAGAATGACAGGAGGAGCACAGCAGTGAAAAACGAAACCCTTCTAATGGTTGACCTTACCGAAGCAGAAGAAAAACTCATCAGGCGACTGACCCGTTCATTTGATATCAAAACTGAATCTGTCAAGAAAAACACCCCCGCAAACTACCCTGAGCTGTTTTACGAAAAGGATATCTGTCTGGTTATTATCAATACTGATCAGGATCGCATAAAAAAGGTTCAACAGATTCGCCGTATTAAAAAGCTGCTTTTGGTACCGGTTCCTATTCTTGTACTGGTATCTGCCGAGCGGTCATCAAACATCTACAGATACATCAAAGCTGGTGCGGATGATTATATTATAATGCCTCTGAATGAAGAGAGCTTTGCAATGCGTTTTTATGTCCTGCTTGAATGTGGACAGGCGATTTTGCAGACAGAGCAAAGTCTTGATAAAGAGCAAAATATTGATAAAGAGCAAAATATTGACAAGAGGATAAAGATAAATCAATCTGATGAAAAAAAAGCCGCGTGGAATCTGGTTATTGGATATCTTCAGGAGGGGTTGAGCTTTTTTGCTCCAAGATCCCAGTTCGCAAGAAGGGGAGGGCGACCAATTTTCAATAAATGGCAACCTGTGCGTAAGATCGCAACCGGAGGAGATGGTGTTATCTGGCTTGTCAAGGAGATAGGAAGAAATAGAGAAGCTGTCGCAAAAATTCCCCATTCATCATTGCTGAATATCAATTGTCTTCGTGCGGCCGCTGTTCTCAAGCGTTTGGTTTATCATCCCGGCATTGTCCATCTTATTGAGGTGGTAAAGGATAATGAAAAATTTATATTGATCCAGGAGTATGTGCAGGGGTGTACCCTGTCGGAACTTGTTGAATCGGAAAATATATCTTCCAGGCAAAAGGAGTCTCTTTTTCTTCAGCTTCTTTCTGTTATTGCCTACTCTCATGAGCATAAAATAATGCACAGGGACATCAAGCCGGACAATATCATGATAAAATCTGACGGCAAATTGAAATTGCTTGATTTTGGCAGTGCAAAAGAGATTGCATGGGTTGATTGCAACAGGTCACCTGAAGGTACATTGAACTTTATGCCACCGGAACAACTGGAAGGAAAAACCTGTCTTGCAAGTGATGTGTGGGCATTGGGTATCATTCTTTATCTTTTCTGCACAAGCCGCCTTCCATTCTATCAGGACAACAGTTATTATCCCATGGATATTGAAACCAGAATGGTAGCTGTACCACCGTCAGATATAAAATCAGGCATTTCCATTCAACTTGAACAGGTTATCATGAGATGTCTGGAAGAAGACCTTGAAAAAAGATATAAAAACGCCTCTGATCTAAGAGATGATCTTTTAAAGGTATTTCCGGATTTTGGAAACGGGATGCAGATTCCTCAACCAGGCTGATCACACACCGTCTGCAAGCCGCGTTGCAAGCCTCTTTGGCAGCCCTTCAGCCAGTATTTTTTTTGCAGCCTTTTCATAATCATAGGTGACTCTGTGAAATTCAACAATATCCTCTTCAGTATCGTAAATTATATATGATGCACGAGGATCACCATCTCTTGGCTGGCCTATGCTCCCACAGTTGAATATCTGCCGGTTCAGACTTGCCGCCGGTACAACGGCTTTATCGCCGGGTTTTCTTATATAAACGCAAAAGAAATTCTTGCGGGTAATCACTGCTGCGGTATGGGTGTGTCCGGCAAAGAGAATCTTGGCTTTTGTAAGAAAAAAAGTGCGGGATATAAAAGATTTCTCTGAGATATAATACCAGTCCGATATGCCGCACGGATTTGCATGACAGAATAACATATTTCCCTTTTCAATTTTTTCCTTCATGTTTTTTAGAAAAACACGACTTTTTTCCGATAATCTCAACTTTGTCCATGACAGTGCGTGACATGCGTCTCTGACCATGTTATGCACGCCTCCCGTAGCTGCATTATCATGGTTGCCAAGAATGAAGTGAATACCTGGCATGGCTTGAAGAATACTGATACACCGGTTGGGATTAGCCCCATATCCCACAATATCCCCAAGACACATATAGTGATCTATTTTTTTTGTTAAGGAGTGCTCTATAAATGCCTCAAGAGCTTCCAGATTGGAATGGATATCTGAAAATATCGCAAATCGCATCTCTTTTCTCCATCTATGGCCGTAGCATATTCATTGATTTGATCTATTATGGTATTATGATAATTTTCCGGCTTGGCAAACTTGTAATAGTCTATCAACGTAAGAATCAAACATCAATAAAAAGGAGTAAAAAAAGATAAAATGAGGCCTGAAATAACAAGACGAGCTTTTCTTAAAGGGAGCGTAATCGCTGCCTGTTCAATTGCCTCCACATCTTCTGTTGCACGGGCTGCTGCCGCAATAAAAACAGGCGAACCGATTGCCACCTTGATTGACATCAGCAGATGTACAGGATGTGAAGAGTGCGTTCATGCCTGCAAAGAGGTAAATGCTGATAAATATCCCAAACCCGCGAAGCCATTCCCTAAAATGTATCCCAAAAGTGTCAAGGTTGAGGACTGGTCCGACAAAACAGATGCAACAGAGAGACTCACACCATACAACTGGCTCTATATTCAGTCTGCCACTGTTGATATAAATGGCGAGAAAAAGGAGTTGACCATTCCAAGACGATGTATGCACTGCACGAACCCTCCCTGTGTAAAGCTGTGCCCCTGGGGAGCTTCGATTCAACTTGACAATGGAATTTCAAGGATTGACTCAGACATATGTCTTGGCGGAGCTAAATGTCAGACAGTTTGCCCATGGCTCATACCTCAGCGTCAGACAGGTGTTGGTCTTTATCTTGATATTCTGCCTGCATTTGCTGGCAATGGTGTTATGTACAAGTGCGATCGATGTTATAACAGGATGGCCAGAGGAGAGATTCCGGCATGTATCAAGATTTGTCCAGAGAATGTGCAGACAATCGGGCCAAGAGATGAGATTCTGAAACAGGCACATGATCTTGCCGCAAGCATGAATGGATACATATATGGAGAAAAAGAGAATGGCGGCACAAATACCTTTTATGTCTCACCAGTCCCTTTTGATAAACTCAATGAAAGTATAGAAAAGGGCAAGGGGCAACCTCATCTTGCATCTGTTGAAAACAGCATGGCAACAGGCGATAAACTTGCCATGGCAATGCTTGTTGCACCTGTGGCAGGAGTGATGGGAGCAGCAGTGCGTTTTTACAGCATGAGTAAAAAAAGGATGATTAAATAAATCAAGGCAGGTAACTAATAATGACACTAAATGACAGAATAACAAAATTTCTTTATATTATAACCTTGACGTTTCTGACACTGACAGGATTTGCCCAGATGCCGATATTCAAACGGTATCGCATTGCTGATATTCCGGGACTGGGCTGGCTCGCTGAATTTTATGTCACCCATTCAATGCACTACATTTTTGCGATTCTGCTTATCGGACTCGCTTTTTATGTCTGTGTTGACTATTTTTCAGATAGAAAAAAAGAAAAAAGACCTACCAGTCAAATGTATGCAAAAGCGGTTATGATTTCAGGACTGATTATAACCGGAGCACTACTGGTATTCAAGAATCTGCCCGGTACACCACCATATTCACCACTGATTGTTTCCATGCTCAATCTTTTGCATCTTACGTTTTGCATGCTTCTTCTGTTTTATTCCCTTATAATTTTGATTATAAAAAAATACCTTGTTCAAAAAACTATAAATGATTCAGATTTATTATCTGAAAAAAAATCATATTTTCAAGAGTAAATATTGAATTAAACAATCTTATCATTTATAAACAGACATAGAGTATAAAAGCGAGAGAGTAGTAATATTTTTACCATGATAATACAATCTTATTTTCATGATTCGGGGGTGGCCGCACAAAGGCCATGAAGTTTTAATCAAAATCAAGGACAAATTTTAAAATGGAACAATTCAAACAGGATGTATTCAACTATCACTGCACACCTATCTGTGGAAAAATCCAGGTGATGCCAACCAAACCATGCCAGACAGCCAAAGACCTCGCAATGGCATATACCCCTGGTGTTGCCCTGCCTGTAAAAGAGATTGCAGCCAATCCTGAAACAGCCAAGCTCTACACAAGTCGCCAGAATCTCGTTGCTGTAGTCTCCAATGGAACAGCCATTCTTGGTCTTGGTAACCTTGGAGCTCTTGCCAGCAAACCTGTAATGGAAGGCAAGGGTGTTCTGTTCAAACGGTTTGCGGATGTTGATGTATTTGATATTGAGCTTGACACCGAAGATCCCAAAAAGATCATAGATATTGTAAAAACCATGGAGCCAACCTTTGGCGGGATCAATCTTGAAGATATCAAGGCTCCGGAGTGCTTTGAAATTGAAGAGACCCTTATTGACATATGCAATATTCCTGTTTTCCATGATGACCAGCACGGTACTGCCATCATAAGTTCTGCCGGTCTTATCAACGCAGTCGAGATCACAGGCAAGAAGTTTGACGAGATCAAGGTTGTTTTCAATGGTGCAGGAGCCGCCGGTATCTCCTGTGCCAAGCTGTTTATCTCCCTTGGAGTAAAGTATGAAAACCTTATCATGTGTGATTCGGCAGGTGTGATATACAAGGGAAGAACCAAGGGGATGAACAAATACAAGGATCTGTTTGCCCTGGATACTGACAGAAGAACCCTTGAAGATGCCATGAAAGATGCTGACGTATTCATAGGGCTCTCCCAAAAAGATGTTGTAACTGCCGAAATGCTTCTGTCCATGGCAAAAGATCCGATAGTGTTCGCAATGGCCAACCCTGATCCTGAAATCACTTACGATCTTGCAATTGCCACACGCGATGATGTGATCATGGCGACCGGCCGTTCTGACTATCCAAACCAGATCAATAATGTGCTTGGTTTTCCGTTTATATTCAGAGGAGCTCTTGATGTTGGTGCAAAGAAAATTTCTGAGGGGATGAAACTTGCCGCGGCCAGATCTCTTGCTGCTCTTGCCAAAGAGCCTGTTCCCAAAATTGTAAGAGATGCCTATGACGGCAGGGAGTTTACTTTTGGTAAGGATTATATTGTGCCCAAACCCTTTGATCCAAGGGTGATTGAGTGGGAGTCTGTTGCTGTGGCAAAGGCTGCCATTGAAGAGGGCCTTGCTGCCAATCCAATTACGGATTGGGATGGATATGCTCTGGCATTGAGAAAAAGAATGGAAAAATTCTGGTGTGAATGTGAGCTTGATGAGTAAGCTGACATGATAATTGTGTAACAGGGCTATCTCTTTTTTGATGCAAACCGGAGAAATACCCGATAATTATCAGAATTAATATCTGACGGAATATTGTATCCTTCAGGTACAAGCAAAACCATCACTCGTCCTGTTGCCGGATCGTATGTTGACTGGTTGTTTCGTCTTTCAACATTTCCGGAGTCTTTGCCAGCAGCAGGTCGTCTTCTTGGTCGCCGGACATTTAACACCTTTGCCTCTATGAAATTATCGTTGGCATCCATTTTTTTCATAGGGGCACCTACCCTGGATACTGCTCCAATAACTATTTCCATAATGTCTCTCCTGAATATAGGCAGACTGGCTGCAATTGTTGCCTGATTCAAATTCCCGTGCAATAAAATTCCTGAGCAATAAAAAATTTTGTTTGATTGTCATATCGACCAGGATAGAATTTTTCTTGAGCAGTGAAAGCAACTGATTCATTCCAGGGATTTCAACAAGGGTCTCAACAGTGCCGTTGAAAAATGCCACTGTTCCAGACAGGTAGAGCCTGTTTTATACATCCAGGCTCTACATATGCTCAACTTATCAAACCTCAGAAAAAAACTACTCTTCTCTCTCTGCCTTGATTCTCTCAATCACTTTTGCAGCTATATCTCCTGGAACCTCATCATAATGGTCAAAGTCCAGGGTAAAAGTACCACGGCCACCGGTCATGGATCTAAGATCAGGTGCATACCTCAATATCTCGGCCATTGGCACATTGGCGTTTATAACCTGTTTGCTGCCCTCTGTATCCATTCCAAGCACTCTGCCGCGCCTGGAGTTGAGATCTCCCATTATATCCCCTGTAAACTCTTCGGGCACTACAATGGATATTTTCATTATAGGCTCAAGAAGCGTTGCATTTGCCTGCTCGGCAGCCTTTTTAAAAGCAATGGAGCCTGCCATCTTGAATGCCATTTCCGACGAGTCAACAGAATGATAACTTCCATCATCAACAGTTACCTTGAAATCCACACAGGGAAATCCAGCCAGAATTCCTTTCTGCGATGACTCAACAACTCCCTTCTCAACTGCCGGAATGTATGTTTTTGGAATCGAGCCGCCAACAATCTTGTCTATAAACTCAAATCCGCTGCCTTTGGCTCCTGGTTCAAGAACGATCCAGCAATCACCGAACTGGCCATGGCCGCCTGACTGTTTTTTATGGCGTCCCTGCACCCTGATTTTTTTCTTGAAGGTCTCTCTGTAAGGTACTTTGGGTGTGCTGATCTCCATATCTACATTGAATTTGCGTTTGATCTTTTCAATGGTGGTCTCAATGTGAACAAGGCCGCGACCTGAAAGGATAGTCTCGTTTGTTTCAATTTCCCGCCTGAGCTGAAGGCCTGTATCCTCTTCCATTATTTTTCTTAAAGCACCATGAACCTTGTCATCCTCTCCCTTGTTTTTTGAGGATACGGCAAAGGAGATAACAGGCGGCATTGGTTCTGGAGCATCAAAACAGATCTCTTTGTCCCCGCTTATAGTGTCACCCGTGAATGTCTCTTTGAGCTTTGCAACTGCGACAACGGCACCAGGAAGTGCTTCTGTAATGGGTTTTTGCTCTTTTCCGAGAATTTCAAGAAGCTGCGTAAACCTCTCCTTGGCATCCTTGTTGACATTGAGGAAGGTTCCCTCTTTGCCAAGTTTTCCGGAAATAACTCTAAAAACAGAAAGTCTTCCAGCATAGGGATCTACAATGGTGTTAAATACAAAACCGTAGAATGGGGCATCAGGATCAGGGTTAATTTCAAACTCCTGGCCTTTTTTGTCTCTGGCAATCCATGAGCCACGATCAAGAGGGGAGGGCAGGGCGTTATTGATAAAATCAAACAGAAGTTCTATTCCTATCAGCTTTGTCGCTGATCCGCACAGAACAGGGGAAAATGCACAGGCGAGAATTCCCTTTCGGAAAGTTTTTATCAGATCCGCTTCTGAAAGGGTCTCTCCTTCAAGGTATTTTTCCAGCAGTGTGTCATCCAGTTCTGCTATATTCTCCACAAAAGATTCTCGGGCAGATTCAACATCATCCACCATGGATTCAGGAACATCGGAAACAGTGAGTTTACCATCCTGGCCATAAAGATAGGCCTTGCCGGACAATATATCCACAATCCCCTGGAAATCAGATTCCGAACCAATGGGCAGTTGAACAATAATGGCTTTTTTGTTGAGGCTTTTTTCACAAGCCTCAACAGCAGTCTGGATATTTGCCCTCTCTCTGTCCATTTTGTTAATGAAAAGCACTGAAGGAAGATTGTATTTATCGACACAGGCGGAAACTACCTCGGTCATTGCACTTGGACCATCCACGCCGTCAATGACCATTATGACGCTGTCCGCCCCTGGAATACATGTTGTGGCAGCAGAGACAAAATTCTGGTCTCCAGGAGTATCCATGATAGACACTTCATGTTTTTTCCAGGTGTATTTATGAAAAGCACTGCTCACACTTTGCTGTTTTCTAACTTCTTCCGGCTGGAAATCCATAGCGGTATTGCCTTCTTCCACCTTTCCAAAGCGGTTGGTTACCCCGGCTTTAAAAAGCATTGCCTCAGCCAGAGAAGTTTTACCCGCACCCCCATGGCCAGCCAGAGCGACATTTCTCATTTTTGCGATTTGTTCAGTCATTACAGCTCCTTTTCAATTAAGTAATAAACAACATCAGGTTTTGTTCAATATATTATTGCATGTCTCTTTCCATTTATTGATCTTGTTGCCTGAATAAATATTTCATCGATATGATATATTCAACATTTCCTTTTTGTCCCCTCACAGGAGATTCAATAATGTCACCTGTCTCATATCCCCTCTGCCTGAAAAAAAGTTCAATCTCTTTTACTATCTCCCCCCTTATACCAGAATCCCGAATAACGCCTCCCTTACCTATCCTCTTTTTGCCGGCCTCGAACTGAGGTTTGACAAGAGCAAGGGTTGTCGTATCAAGGGTCATGAATTTTTCAGCCGCGGGAACAACTATTTTCAGGGAGATGAATGATGTGTCAATAACTATCAGATCCACAGTTCGACCGATGGCTTCATAGGGCATATACCGGATATTTGTTCTTTCAATCAATTCAACCCTGGGATTTTGTCGTAACGACCAGTCCATCTGTCCATATCCAACATCAACCGCATATACTTTTGCCGCACCTGCCTGCAAGAGACAGTCTGTAAAACCCCCGGTTGAGGCTCCGATATCAAGGCATGTCATACCATTGACATCAAGTTGAAGACAAGCAAGTGCCCTTGCAAGTTTGAGCCCCCCTCTGCTTACATAGGGGATATCCTCGCCCTTGATGGAAATTTGTGCATCAGTTTCCACTTTTGTTCCAGCTTTGTCAACAAGGAGACCATTAACCAGAATCGTTCCTGCCATTATAAGTGCACGAGCCCTTTCACGCGATTGTACCAGACCCTTTTCAACAAGAAGGGTATCCAGACGTATTTTAGCAGTCTTATTCAATTTTTATAGCCACTTTAATCACTTAATAATCACTTAAAATTTCCATTGCACCTGCAATAATAGCTGGTGCATCTATATTATACTCTGCCCTGAGAAGATCCTGATGGCCATGCTCAATAAATTTATCCCTGATGCCGATCCTTTTAATTCTGTATTTGACACCACCGCCAAAAAGCCCTTTGTCTGCCAGAAGTTCAAGAACAGCACTGCCAAAGCCCGCGTCAAGCACATGCTCTTCAACTGTAATAATGTTATGAATTTTTTTTGCCATTTTAAGTATCATATCTTCATCAAGCGGCTTTATAAACCTGATATTAACAAGGGCTGTGGAGATATTTTTCTGTTCAAGTTCCGCAATCGCCTTGATGGAGTCCTGGACAGATCTTCCTGCAGCAAGAATCAACAGATCCTCTCCATCACGTAATAACTCTGCCTTACCAATTTCAATGCACCTTGTAGAAGCAGAACAATCAAGACCTCCAGAAGCAGAATAATCAAGAGCACCTTCACCTTTGCCTCTGGGATAACGGATGGCAATGGGCCCGTCATGGTCAATCGCCTTCTTGAGCATGGCAGCCAGTTCATGTTCATCCTTGGGGGCCATTATTGTCATATTAGGTATGTTTCTTAGATACGCATAGTCAAAAAGACCGTGATGGGTAGGGCCATCTTCACCCACAATTCCGCCCCTGTCCAGAGCAAAGACAACATGATGTGCGTCAATACAGACATCATGGAGAATCTGATCATAAGCTCTTTGCATGAATGTAGAATAAATTGCTACTACCGGTTTCATACCCTGGGAAGCCATTCCCGCGGCAAATGTAACCGCGTGCTGTTCAGCAATACCTACATCAAAAAAACGTTCGGGAAACCGCTCCGCAAACCTGGTCAACCCTGTTCCTTCGGGCATTGCAGCGGTTATCGCCACAACTCTTTTATCATGCCTGGCCAGCTCAATCATGGTTCTGCCAAAAACTTCCGTATAGGTCGGAATAGCATCAGCCCTGTTTTTGCATGGTTCACTGGCACTTGCTTGACCGGATTGACTGGCACTTGCTTGCGAACTGTTACCTGAATTCAAACTTTTATTGGCTTTTAGACTGGTATTGACCTTGTTACTGAAACTTGCACTGTTGCCTGTATTGATATCAAAAGAGCCGACCCCGTGAAAATAGACCGGATTTTTTTCAGCGGGTTCATATCCTTTGCCTTTTATTGTTGTTACATGAAGAAGAACCGGTTTGTTAAGTTGCTTTATGTTCTCCATTATATCGATAAGATGATTCAGACGATGTCCGTTAATAGGGCCAAAATAGTCAAAATTAAATGCTTCAAACAACATCCCGGGAGTTACGAAAGTCTTGAAGGAGTTTTCCGATTTTTTTGCAATACGATATATGTCATCTCCGATTCCGGGCAGTGATTTTAAAAAGGAACCAAAATCCTTTTTCATATTTTGAAGATAATTTGCGGAAAGCGTTCGGCTCAAAAAAGAGGAGAGGGCACCCACATTTTCAGATATGGACATCTCATTGTCATTGAGGATAACAATGAGATCCCTGTTGGCATCACCTGCCTGATTCATCCCTTCATAGGCAAGACCTGCTGTCATGGAACCATCCCCGATCACAGATATAACCTTGGAGCGATCCTGTTTTAGGTATTTTGCAACTGATATTCCAAGACCCGCGGAAATTGATGTGCTGCTGTGACCTACAGTAAAAGCGTCACACGGGCTCTCACTTCTTTTGGTAAAGCCTGATATCCCCCTGAAAGTACGTAAAGAATCAAAACGGTCACATCTTCCTGTCAGGAGTTTATGGGCATATGCCTGATGGCCGACATCCCATATAAGACTGTCTGATGGAATGTCAAAAACATAATGGATGGCTAATGTAAGCTCAACAACTCCGAGACTGGATGCAAGGTGTCCCCCCCTTTTTGATACAACGGAAATAATTCTTTCACGGATATCCCGTGCAAGGGCAGGCAATTCATGCCTGGAAAGTTTTTTAAGGTCATGGCCTGTTTTAATGCTGCTAAGCAAAGTCAACGACAATTTCTCCTCAAGGTTACTTTTTACGTTTCAGTATGTATTCGGCAATGGCTTCAAGGGGCAGGGCACGTTCCTGAAAATCAAATGGCAACAGGGATAATGCGTCAATAGCCTCCCCAACAAGTCTGGACGCAAATTGTTTAGACTCCTCAAGGCCGAGCAGGGCAGGGAAGGTCAGCTTGTCATTCAACTTGTCTGAACCGGCTGATTTGCCCATTATTGCCGGATCCCCTTCAACATTCAAAATGTCATCCGTTACCTGAAAAGCAAGTCCTATTTTTTCAGCGTAGCGGGTAAATATTTTGAAAAATCCCGGATCAGCTCCAGCAGAGACGGCTCCAGACTGCACACTTGCAATTATCATCCTGCCGGTTTTAAGGTGGTGCAGCCTTTCAAGATAATCCAATTGAAGGGCAGGGGGGCGGATGGAGGCTTTTGCAGGCATTTGAAGGGCAGGGCAGATAGCATCTTTTACCGCAAGAATATCCATCATTTGCCCTTCAACCATGCCATTAACTCCGGCAGCACCGGAGATAATTGATATAAGCTCCAGGAGAGTTGATTGATCGGGAATAATTTTAAAGACAGGCTGGCTTCCGGATTTTGACCATGAAAGGATCTGTTCGGGTTTTGAAAGGATTGTAAAGGCGTGAGTGAGCAGGGCATCACCCGCAAGAATAGCGGTTGCCTCTGAAAATGCCTTATGGCATGTAGGCACTCCCCGTCTCAAATCATCATTGTCCATTGCCGGAAGATCATCGTGAATCAAGGAGTAGGTATGAATCATCTCAATTGCACAGGCAGCCGGAAGAACAATTCTGAAATCTTCTCCAGCAGCTTCGGCAGTTGCCATTGCAAGCACAGGTCTCAACCGCTTGCCACCTGCCATCAAAGAGTGTTTCATTGCCTGAACAAGCTCTTTTTCCTGGTCAAACTGGAGGATGATTCTGTGCAGATACTCCTCCAGTATTCCTTGTTTTTCATGTAAGTATTCTGACAGGTTGAAATTTTTGGTATTCATCTGAATTATGAGTCTGTGTCAAAAGGTTGTTGAGTTATCTCTCCATTAGTATCAGCCATGAGAAGAGTAATTTTCTTTTCAGTTTCATCTAACTTTTCAAGGCAGAATCTTGAACAGTTCATACCGATCTCGAATTTTTTTATTGCCTCTTCAAGAGGAAGATTGCCAGACTCAAGTTCTCTGACAATCTCCTCAAGTTCTTCCATGGATGTCTCAAAAGTCTTCTTCTTTACCATCCTGTTTTACCTCTATAATATTGTTTTATTGACTTGACAGATCATTTTTCCCTTTGAAAGAACAACCTCTATCGCATCTCCTTGATCTGCATATGCCGCATTTGTCAATATCTGGCCATTTTCAAGATGTCTGGTTATGCTGTATCCTCTTTCAAGAACAGATATTGGACTTAATGCTTCAAGTTTTAATTTGACGGCAAAAGCTTGTGTCCTGTATGTATCGATCATGCTTGACATTGCAATACCCAATCTCCTGGAGACTCGCTCTGTTTCACGTCTGAGTTCCGCAATTCTTTTTTGAGGGCTGTTCACATACAGTAGTGAATGAGTGAACCAGTCAAGTCTCTCCTGATGATGTTTTAATATTGCTGTTATGCGGCTTAGCATACGCTGTTCAAGCTCTTCTGATTTAAACCGCATGTCATGAACCTTATAAAGAGGATTCTTGAGCCTTGAACGAAACCCGTCTACCTGTTTTTCAAGTTCTGCGACCCTATGCTTGAACTTGCCGGTGAGGCGATAACGTAAAGTCAAAATGGTTCTCAGGAGAGATTTTTTTTCAGGCACAGCAATTTCCGCTGCTGCTGAAGGTGTTGGTGCTCTAAGATCGGCGACAAAATCACATATGGTGAAGTCAGTTTCATGCCCTACGGCCGATATTACCGGAATCGCTGATTCAAACACAGCTCTTGCAACAATCTCGGAATTGAAAGCTGAAAGATCCTCAAGAGAACCGCCACCTCGAGCAATAATTATTACCATATCTTTTGACAGATCAGAGTCTTTTGGCAGATCAGAATATTTGGGCAAGCCAGATACCACAGAGGTTAATCCGGCCATTTTATTTACAAGCTCGATGGCATTTTTGATCTCAACATCCGCACCATCTCCTTGTACTTTGACAGGGACAACCTCCAGAGGAATCCCGGGAAATCGCCTTTGAGATACATTGATAATGTCTCTAACAGCAGCACCTCCAGAAGATGTAATAATGCTTATCTTTGAAGGCAGAAAAG